>JAUWRQ010000316.1 GCA_030610515.1 Candidatus Eiseniibacteriota bacterium
ACCCAGCGACCGCAGGAGCCCGACGATGGCCCGAATCTCGCGCAGGCGCCGTGAGCACTCGGCGCATTCTGAAATGTGCCTCTTGATGCCCTGAGATGCGCACTCGTCAGCGCTGCCCTCCGAGTACGCCAGGAGCTCACCTTGTGTCGGACACGGCTCTCTCATCGGCGTTTCACCGTCCTCCCCAGTCGCGCTCGAGCCGTCCGCTCTGCCTGAGCTTGGCGAGCGCCCGGTAGACGAATCCGCTCATCGCGCCGACCGTCATCTCGAATCGCGCGGCCACTTCCCTGTACGTGAAGCCTTCGAGATAGATGAGCCTCACGGCAAGCGCCTCTCGCGGGGCAAGCGAGGTCCCCATCGCCTGCTCGAGGGAGAGCCTCAGGTCCGCGGCGTCCCTCACACTCGTTCGCTCGCCCGCGAGCGAAGCTCTCTCCGTTCGCCCTTCCTCGAGCTCGGCGTCGGACGAGCGTCGCGATTCCCTTCTCAGGTAGTCGATGCACACATTCCTCACGATGCGGTAGATCCAGGTTTCCAGCTTGCAGCGCCCCTTCCAGGCGGCCAGTGCCTTGCCGTTCGCGCGAAGGAGCTTCAGAAGCGACTCCTCGAACAGGTCCTCCATGGCCGACTCGTCCCAGCTCGCCCCGTAGCGGGTGTTGACGCGGTGGATGGCGCTCCAGATGAGTCTGCGGTAGCGCTCGATGAACTCGCGCCACGCATCCGAATCTGCGGCTCGCAGTCGCTCGATAAAGAGCGCGTCCTCTGGGCCGATCCTGTCGCCAGCGTCCAAACGAGGGCCTCTTTCGTATCACCTGGCGTCTGAGGGTGGTGTTCTGTTCGCTCTAAGTGCTGCTGGAGGGTCGGCACGCGGGGTCGCCGTAGAGCACGTAGTTGGCCCACGTGAACGGCGAGACTCCCATCTGAGAACCCCGGGCCGCCGACATGGACTCGCCCAGCGAGGCGCCCTGAAGGAGGGTCTTGTAGAAGACCCGGCTGAAGTGACACGCCCTCGCGTCTTCGAGTTCCCACAGGGTTCCGACGTACGAGGCCACACCTGCCGACATGAGACGGGACGGTGCGTCCGAGGCCCACGTGGACACCGCCGCGATCGGCCCGGAGCGACAGGCGTTGGCGAAGACAAGGAAGGGCGCCGGGGCCGCCACCCCCAGGATCGATGCCGGATCGGCGGCTCGACCGCCCGCGAGAACCCAGCCCGTGGAACCGGAACTGTCGGTCGTGTGCCCGGCGAAGTGAACCACGTCGAACCCCTCGCCGAAGGCCAGACGCAGTTCCTCGATCGTAGCGGGACTCCGTCGGACGACGCGCAACTTCGAAGGCTCGAGCGCCGCGAGCTCCATGAGCTCGGAGGCCTCCGCCTCAGCCGCCGGCAGCGACCGGTCGGGTGTCCCCGCCTCGAGGTCCGCGAGGAGCAGCATGCGGAGCGGACCGCGAGAGGGGGCCGACGGAGGCGCGCCGGACGTGTCGTCGCGCACCTGGCGCCCGACGTGGTACTGCTGCCAGAGGAACTGTGCTCCAGGCCGGGGGACGATGAGCTCCCAGGGAAGCTCGGCGAGTCCCGGCGTCAGGCAAAGAAGAAGATGGTCGCCCTGAAGCCCGAAAAGCCTGTCCCCTGCCTCGGTCCCCTCTCCCAGGAGAACGTCGGAGAGCATGAGTCCGAGCGAGTAGATCTCGCGGTGGAGCTCCGTAGCACTCGGGCTCGTCCCCGCGCTCGCCGACCGCGAGACGAAGGCCAGCGATCGCTCTGCGAGCTCCCGGAGCCTCGTTCTGATCCGTTCTTCCTCCTCCGGGCGCCGCGCCACGATGAAATCACGGCCCATTGCGCCAGGGGGTCCCGACATGAGCAGCGCGAGTCGGCCCCCTGACTCCTCACGGACGTGCACGTTGGACACGACCGGCGTCGAAACGACCTCCAAGGGTCGAGCGCGACGGCGCCGCACGAGCAGCAGCACGGCGATACCGGACGCCGCGGCCACCCAGACGGGGTGCTGGAGTCCTTCGAGGAACGAGGACACACCCGCGTAGAGCTGTGCCCTTTCCGAATACGGGAGGACCCGCAGGAGAACCCAGAGCCCGACGAACGCGAGCGGGACGAACACGAGCCCGCGTCCGCGGTGCGCGGCGCGCGACCACGGCGGACGGTCGGAAGCGGCGCCGGTCCTCAAACTGAAGCGGCTCCCGCACGATCCACAGACGAGCGACCTCGAGAGCGAGCCGTCTGAACTCGTCCAGCTCTCGCTCTCGACGTGCGCACGCCCACCACAACGCGGACAGGCATCGTGAGCCAAGTGATCTCTCCCGTTCACTCGCGTCAAGGATTGGGCTCTTCAGAAACAGTGGGGGGTCTCGTCTAGGTGACGCCCCCGGAGGACATCAGGCTGCGCTCGCGGGTGCCGCTGATGCCGGGCAGGAAGATGACCTCATCGGCGAACTCGCGGCCGTGGTCTTCACAGGACAGCATGATGACCTGGCGCTCTTCCGAGATCTCGTGCAGCAGCTTCAGTGCCGCGGAGCGCCGTTCCGGATCGGAGTTTACCAAGGCGTCGTCCAGAATGAAAGGAGCGCCGTCATGAGTGGACAGGAACTCGAGGAGGGCGTATCTGATGGCCAGGTAGAGCTGGTCGACGGTGCCGGTCGACAGATCGTCCGCCTCCAACCTGGCGGGCCCGCCGCCGCTCGGGTCGGCG
>JAUWRQ010000156.1 GCA_030610515.1 Candidatus Eiseniibacteriota bacterium
ACACGCCGTCCATCCATCCGGCGGGCTCGAGCATCTCCGCCAGCGGCTGGGACCTCGCAAGGAGGTGAACCCTCTTCCCGGAGGCCGCCAGTTCCTTCAGCACGGGCGTAGCCAGAACGAGGTTCCCCACTCCCTGAAGTGACACGGCCAGCACACTATCCATACCGTCCCCGTTCGAGTGCCGCGAGACCCACGTCCGCCCCTCGTGTGGCGAGGCTTCGAAGCGCGAACGAGACGCCGAACAACACCCACATGATCTCCGACCCCACTGATCCGTGGGCCAACCCCTGCCCAGCAATGCAGGATAGCGTCGCGGCCAGGAAGGCCCATGACAACACCTGCACCGACGAATCGCGGCCGCGCGTGATGCCCGCGCCCAGATTACGGAAAACCCGCACGACGAGCGCGACGAAGAGCCCCAAACCTAGTACACCCATCTCCGCGAGCACGGTCATGAACACGTTGTGCGTCACCTTGCCACTCACCCACCTGAATCGCCCGGCGATTTGTGCGCTGGGGAAGTTGCCGAAGCCGATCCCGAAGACAGGGTGCTCTCGTGTGATCGTGATCGCCTTGTCCCACGCCGCAAGCCTCTCCGCCATACTGTTCACGCCGACGACCGTATTCAACGCCAGCTCCGACACCCGCGTGTGAACGATCGACTCCTCGCCGCCCAGCGAGACATATGATACGACGATGGTCGCGGCGAAGAGAAGAAGAGGGATCACGAGACCCGCCCGGATGCGCCTGCAGAAAAGCAGCGCACTCGTTCCAATCACGGCGCCGATCCAGCCCGATCTCGAATACGTGAAGACAAGGGCCACTCCCAGCACGGTCAGCGCGACGCCCAGCAGGACTTTCCTGGACACACTGCGCTCACGCGAGAACAGGACGGCCGCCACCGGAACCGAGATCGACAGGACCGCGGCGAGGCCGTTCGGGTTGTTGAAAGGACCGGACATCCTCTTTGGATCGAGCGCGTCCGTCGCCGCCGTGAGATCCGCTATGGGACGCAGCACTGCGAGTTGACTGGCCTGAGCGATCGCGACGAGGGCGCTCAAAGAGGAGAACCCGACGAGCCCCCAGGCCAGGAGCCATAGTGTCCGCTCCGAGCGCCCCCCGGCCGCCACAACGAGCCCCAAGGCCATCGGCCCGGCGAGTTGCCAGACCTTCGCCCCAGCGTCTCTGGTCGTACCGGCGAGCAGGACCCCGATCGCGGCGACTCCGAGGAACGCCGCCATCCAGATGAGCAGATCCCTGTCGAGCCGGAATCCCCTGCCGGAGCCCGCGCCCTTCGCCAGATAGCCGAGAAGCAGCGCCGGAAAGGCCAGCTTGATGACGCTCTGGCCGGGCAGCACCGCGACGCTGTGAAGCGCCGTCGCCAAGAAACCCACGTATACGACGAGCGCGACACGGAATCTAAACGTGGCAAGCCACAGGTAGAGGAGCACCAGGGTCCCTGCCAGGAGGAGCTTCATTCATCCCCCACCGACCCGGCCGCACGACGAGGAGCGCTCCGGTCAGGGCGGCCACGGGGTGGACCGCGCAACGCGTCGTCGTAGATGGCCTCGTACTCCGCCACCATTCGCTCGAGTGAGAACGCGGCAACCGCCTTCTCACGCGCGGTCGCTCCCATGCGGGAACGCAGGTCGCAGTCTGTGAGAAGCGTGATGACGTGGTCCGCCGCGCCCTGCCAGTCCCCGACGGGAACGACGTACCCCGTCTCTCCGGGAACGATGAGCTCGGGGCTTCCCCCGGCGTCTGTCGTGACCACCGGCCTCCCACACGCCATCGCCTCGATGATGCTCACGGGGAGCCCCTCGCGTCGCGACGTCAGCAGGAAGACGTCCAGCGCGGGTAGAACGCGCTCGACGTCACGGCGAAGCCCGAGAAACGCGACCGAACCACCGACGCCCATGGTCCGGACCATCTCACGAAGCTCGCCGAGCATGGGCCCGGAACCGACGACGAAAGCGAGCGCGTGCGGGAAGTGCGACGCGACCGCCCCCGACACGCGCAGGAAGTCGTCCCAGCCCTTGTCGTCGACGAGCTGTGCCGCCATTCCGATGAGAGGCGTCGCCGCGTCGCGCTCCCCGGTGACCCCGGCTTCGACGATCCCGGTGGAAACGAGTTCCGACAGGAGGCGGGACCTGGCGTCGGGGTCCGGGCGGTAGAGACCGACATCGACGCCGTTCCTGACGAGAACGACCTTCCCGGGATCGACGCCCGGCAAGCGCGCCATCCGGCGCCGCCCGTCCTCGCTCACCGCCACCACGCGGAACGCGCGAGCGAGCGTCGTGCGGTCGACCAGGCCGTACGCCCATCTCGTCGCCCGCGAACAGCGATAGTCCTCTATCAGGGCCGGCCTCGTCACGATGTGTGGGATCCCGGTCGCCGCAGCAGCCCTGGAGGCGTAGAAGTCGTAGGCGAGGGGACCCTGCGTGTGGACGATGTCGATCCTCTCGCTCCGGATGATCTCGAGCAGGCGGCGCCCCGCCCCCAGGTCCTCGATCCCCCGCATGGAGATCCCGGCCAAGCGGACGCCGGTCTCACGGAACGCGTCGTTGAGCACGCCTCCCTTCGAGTAGGCGATCACGGGCGTGAATCTGTCCCGGTCGAGGAGCTTGAGGCTCTCGAGGGCCCGCTTCTCGGGACCGCCCACGCCTCGCTCACCTGCTCTGCCGACTCCGTGCGACACGACCTGGAGTACGTTCATCCCAGTTCCCGCCCCTCGAGCTCCGGATACTTCTCGCGGACGGCGCCGACGAGCGCGGCCGTCTCTCCCTCTACAGTATGAGCGCGTGCAGCGTTCATGCCTCCCTCGATCAGCCGTCGCCGCAGGTCACCTTCATCTACCACGCGGGCAATCGCCGAACTCAACGCCTCTGGCGACTTGGGAGGTACCAGCATGCCGCTCTCACCCGAGGCGACGACCGTCGCGACTCCCCCCACGTCGGTCGCCACCACTGGAACCGCGTTGGCCATCGCCTCGAGGATCACCTTCGGAGTGCCCTCGGAGATCGACGGAAGAACAAACACGTCGGCGCCCCGGTAGAACCCGAAGAGCTCATCCCCCAACGTCTTGTAGCCGCGGAAGCGAATGGCGGACTCCATTCCCAGAGCCCGCGCCTGCTCCGCGAGTTCGGCGCGGAGTTCCCCGTCCCCAACGAGGTCCAGCACGACGTTCCTGCCCCGAGACCGAAGTGCCGCGACGGCCTCAAGCAAGTAGTGAAGCCCCTTCGCACGCGTGAGCCTGCCGACGAAGAGAAGTCTGATCTCGTCGCTCCGGCACGTGTCCCGGACGGGAACGAGTTCCTCTTCACGAACGGTCGTCCAGACCGTGAGCTTCACGTTCTGCGCGATCGCCGCGTACTTGTCGTACAGAGCCCGCCCGCACGCGAACGTGAGCGCCCTTCGGACGGCGAACCTCTCGAGACACAGGTACGCGCGGATGTACGTCCGAAGCGCCTGGAGAGCGACACCCCGCGCCTTCGTTTCGCCGCGAACGAGTATTGCCTCGCCCCAGTCGCCGACGAGGCTTATGAAGACAGGCTTCCCCGCAATGTGTGCGGCCAGGAACCCGAGCCAGCCCGTGAGGTCGGGAAGCCTCGCGTTCACGATGTCCCACTTCCCGATGTTCCGGAAGATCTTCCAGGCAATGAGGGGCGCAGCGCGCAGCAGCTCCGGCTGGGTCCTGTACGGTGGAAGGGGACAGTACGTGACGTTCGGTGACGAGATGCGGTACGCGCCGGATGGCGTCCCGCGCGCGACGGGCACGCAGAGGACCACGTCGTCGAAGTGCCGGGCGAGCTCCTCCATCTGGCGGCCGAACCCGCCGGTCGTCACGTATTCGCGACCGTCGAAGTAGAAGAGCTTCAGAGAGACGACGCCGAGCGTCATGCTTCCCCTCCCCTTCCCGGCCTGAGCATCGAACCCAGAAGCTTCAGCTCCGAGACGCTGACCGCGCGCAGGAGAAGCATGAGGCCCGCGTACGCTGCCGCCGCGACGACGGCCGCCACGGCCAGCTCCGTCCAGCCCGACGGCGACACTCGCGCCACGACGAGCGTGAGTCCAGCGGAAACGAGGACCACCTTGAGCAAGAAGCCGGCGTCGAGCCTGGTCGCTAGAGACCGGCGCGCCAGGGCCCACACACACACGGAGCCCAGGAAATACGTGGCGAGAGCCACGTACGCCGCCGCCATCGGACCGACACGCGGAACGAGAATGAGGTTGGCGCCGATGTTGAACGCGGCGGCAGCCGTATGCACCCACATGAGCGCGCGAGTGCGCTTCGCCGCCATCAGGATGTACGTGTACATGCCCTGCACCCTGTGGAACAGGAGGCCCACGACAATGAACGGGACGAACGCGGCGCCCACGGCGAACTCATCGCCGGCGACGAGTCTCAGGACCTCTAGGGACACCGAGGACAGCCCAAGCGCCAGAGGGA
>JAUWRQ010000194.1 GCA_030610515.1 Candidatus Eiseniibacteriota bacterium
CCATTCAAGGGTGTTTCCGTGGAGGAGGAGCCACTTGCGCTCACGCCGCGTTTCGTACCTCCCACTCGCCTCCATCGTCGTCGGCATCGTCATCCTCGCCGCGGCCGTCGGCGCCGTGTCGTTCCGGGATATCAACAAAGGACGACGCCAGGTCGCCGACGTCCTCGAGCGGCAGGGCGCGGCCGTGGTTCGTTTCCTGTTCGCCGACCTGCACGCCAATCTCCTCGGACCCGGATGGCAGAAGGGGCGCCTCGAGCTCTTCTTCGAGCATGCGGGCGCGAGGAGGGAGGTCGTCTACGTTGCCCTCCTGGATGGGGACGGCAACGTGCTCGCCCACAGCGATCGGGCGCTCACCGGAACCGAGTGGCCCGCGGACCTCACGCCCGACTTCGGGGAGCTGAGCCCCCTTGTCGCTCCCGACTCCGGACCATCCGGCAGACACGCCGCCGGGGAGTTCGTGACGGTCGACGGGGTCAGGGTCTATCAGTTCGCGGCCGCCATGGAAGTCACGTCTGCGGAGCTCGCTGCTCTTCATGCAGCGCGGCGCGGAAGGGGCTTCCCGCGTCACCGACTCGTGGCGGAGTCTCCGCCCGTCGCTGACCGCATGTCGGATCTCCTTCGGCGCCCGGTCGATCCCGACGAACGTGTGCGCTTCATAGCGCTCGTCGCGTTCGACGCGTCGGAACTCGAAGCCGCCTTCCTCGTGTCACGGAATCACACGCTCCTCATGGCCGGCCTGCTTCTCATCGTCGGTGGTTCCGCCATCTATTTCCTGTTCGTCATGGCCGGGTACCGTTCAGCTCAGACCGCGCTCGCCAACATGCGCTCGTACACGACGAACGTGATCGAGAGCATGGCGAGCGGTCTCGTCTCCGTCGACGCGGACGGCCGCGTCGTCACCGTGAACTCTCGCGCGCGCGAGCTTCTGGGGCTCGGCGCCTCCGACAGGTCGGGCGACACGTTCGACCACGTGATGACGATCGCGCCGCCGAACATCAGTGACGGCGTTCGCGAGGTCCTGAGAGGTGACAGAGACGTGGTCGAGTCGGAAGCGGAACTCACGATCGGAGCGGAACGGCTCCCAGTGTCGCTCTCGGCGTCTTCGCTGTTCGACGAGAATTCCCGACGGTCCGGGTCGGTCATCCTGTTCCAGGACCTCCGCGAGGTCGAGGCTCTGAAGGCGGAGGTCGAGCGCGCGAAACACCTCGCCGCGATCGGGCGGCTGGCCGCGGGAGTCGCCCATGAGGTTCGCAACCCGCTCTCGTCGATCAAGGGGTTCGCGCAGTTCCTGAGGAGCAAGTTCCAGCCCGGGTCGGACGAAGAGCGCTACTCCGATATCATGATAGAGGAGGTCGAACGCCTCGACCGCGTCGTCCAGGAACTCCTCGACTTCGCGAAACCCGTGACGCCCATCCGGAAGCCCGTCGACCCGAACGCGCTCGTCGACGAGTCGCTGGCCCTCATCTCGGAGGACGCGGGTTTCCGCAACGTGTCCATCGTCCGCGAACTCGCTTCGGACCTGCCGCTCACGCTCGTCGACCAGTTCCAGATCCGTCAGGCGCTTCTGAACGTGCTCCTGAACGCGATCGAGGCCATGGGTGGAGGCGGGACTCTCACGATTCGAACGAGCCTGCCGGGTGACGCAGACTCGCCGCCGCACGTCTCGGTCTCCGTGTCGGACACCGGGCCCGGGATGAGTGCGGAGGAGCTCGACAAGCTCTTCGAGCCGTTCTACACGACGAAGCAGAAGGGAACCGGCCTCGGTCTCACGATCGTCTCGCGACTCATGGAGCAGAATGGCGGGCGGATCAGCGTAGACAGTAGGGTCGGGGAGGGCACGACCTTCTCGCTCACGCTTCCCGTCGCCGACGAGGGCGACGCACTGACGGACGACGGCAACGCACGGGCCGGCGAGGGCGACGCACGGACCGGCGGAGGAGGTGAGGTAGAGTGAGTCTCCCGCGCCTCCGGATACTCGTAGTCGACGACCAGTCGAGCGTCCGAGAGCTCCTGAGGGCCGTGCTCGAGTCGGACGGCCACGACGTCGATGAGGCGCCGGACGGAGCGTCGGCCGTCGAACGGCTCAAGAGTGAGTTTCACGACCTTGCGATCATGGACATCCGCATGCCCGGTCTCGACGGTGTCGAGGCCCTCGCGCGGATGAAGGAGATCTCTCCCGAAACGGGTGTCGTCATGATGACGGCGTACGCTTCGGTCGAGACCGCCGTCAAGGCGATGAAGCTGGGCGCGTTCGACTACATCACGAAGCCGATCGACATCGAGGAAGTGAGATCGGTCATCCGGAAGTTCTCGTCGCGCGACGCCGAGCCGGCGGGTGAACCGAGCGCCGAGCCGGTGCGCCCGCGCGACGTCGTCGGTTCGAGCGAACCGTTCCTAGCTGTGCTCGACCTCGCGCACAGGGTGGCCGAGAGCGACGCCACGGTTCTCATCCTGGGCGAGAGCGGGACCGGCAAGGAGGTCATCGCGAGAGAGATACACCGCGCGAGCAGTCGCGTACGCAAACCGTTCGTCGCTGTCAACTGCTCCGCGATTCCCGAAGGGCTATTGGAGAGCGAGCTCTTCGGGCACGAGAAGGGCTCGTTCACGGGTGCCGTGAGGCAGAAGAAGGGGCGGTTCGAGACGGCCGACGGCGGGACGGTGTTCCTCGACGAGATCGGAGACATGTCGCCTGCTCTGCAGGCCAAGCTCCTGCGCTTCCTGCAAGATCTCATCGTCCAGCGCGTCGGTGGCACGGCCGACGTGCAGGTCGACGTCAGAATCCTGGCTGCCACGAACCGTGACCTCGAAGCGGAGATTTCCGGGGGGCGCTTCCGGGAGGACCTGTACTTCCGGCTGAACGTCGTCACCATCACGATGCCGCCGCTCCGTGAGCGCAGGGAGGACGTGCCCCAGCTCGTCGAGCACTTCCTCACGTCGCTAGCTCCTCCGGGAGGCAAGCCCAAGAAAATGTCACCGCGGGCCACACGGCTCGCGATGGCGTACGATTGGCCCGGAAACGTCCGTGAGCTCGAGAACGCCGTGCAGCGAGCCGTCGTGCTGTCACGCGGCGAGACGATATTCCCGGAGCATCTCCCGGCCAAGGTGCAGGCGGAGGACGCGGGCGACGCGGACGAATTGCCACCAATCGGCAAGACCATGCGCGACGTCGAGCGCGATACGATCATACAGACGCTCAGGGAGACCGACGGCAACCGCACTCACGCCTCCCGCGTGCTGGGCATCTCAAGGCGCACCCTCCAGAACAAGATCAAGGAGTACGAGATAGACCTCTAGCTCGTTCACGCCGTGTCCGCCCCTCCGCGTTTCGGTTCCCAGCCACCATTCTCGTTGCCCCGCCATTCCGTTCGCAGGCAGCGCGATTCAGCCGCGCAGAAACTGCGCACCCACCGGTTCGAAACACCCACGAATGTGAAGACTCTGCGCACCTCGTCCGCCGAGCGAGTGCCGCTTGAGCCCGCGGCAGTCGCTTGAACGACCACCGCGTGGGGCCGTTCTCAGCTTCCGCGCGTCGCGCTCCCACCTGGCACGCTCTGGCACACACGTTGCTCAAATAGGGAGCGGTGGCAGAGTCAACAGAGCGCAGTTCAACGAAAGGGGAGAACGATGAAGAAGTAGAAGCTCATCATCAGCTTGGTGATTGCGGCGGCTGTGATCTCGGTAGTGGCGATCCCTGCCGCGGCCGGGCGTGGTGGAGCGGCACGCGGTATGAGGTCCGGAGGACGCGGAATGGGTCCGCAGTTCACGCTGGAGCAGCAGGAGCAGATGGAGCAGATCCACGAGAGGTTCAACGACGAGCGCGTCGAGCTCGCCAACCGGATTGAGGTGATCGGGCTCGAGATGCGCGAACTCATCGCGGCCGACGGCGAGC
>JAUWRQ010000312.1 GCA_030610515.1 Candidatus Eiseniibacteriota bacterium
CCACGCGCCACCCTCGACCATCGTCGGGATAGACGGCACCAGTGGCGCCCCCGGACGTACGGAGCCGCCCCCCTGCCGAATCGGCGTGAGTCTAGCAAAGGGCCCGGAAGCTGTCAACGGAAAGGCACTTGTGGGGATCCGCGCTCCCAGAGAGGGTCGGGTGGGATGGGAACGGCGGAGGGACGGATCTGGGCCGATCGGCGGACGCGCCCCGCAAGAGCGGAAGCGCCTTCGCAAAGCGGAAGTGGGCTCGCAACCAAGAATGGCCCGGCCGTTTGAGGCCGGGCCACGAGTTTTGGGGATGCGTCCCTGCAGATGCCGTGCAACAGGTACGGTACGACTCATTCTCTGGATTGGGGATCAGCCCACGACCTGGAGTTGCTCACGAGCATCACAGGAGACGCATTCCCCTATTTAGTTGTCGTCTCCTGTAGTGAGCAGGAACCGTGCCACCAGGTCCCTGGTAGATGACGGGGGGTCGCGCAGCCGGGAAGGCCCGTGCTAGGGGGGCTTTCGCGCAGGACGGTGTCGCTCGCGCCGCTCCCGCGGCGGACGGGCTTGTTACAGTCCGAGGCCGCGACTCACATCGGGGCCGTCATTCTGCACGTGAGCAGGCCAAGCCTCGCCGGTAGGCGGGAGTTCGGGGCCGTCATTCTGCACGTGAGCAGGCCAAGCCTCGCCGGTAGGCGGAAGCCACGAGGTAGTCGATGGCCCGGTACGTCACGGGGCCGAGAAACGGTCCTCGCGCGAGGAGCTTGACCAGAGCCACGATCGGAGGACACATGGCGGCAGCCAGAATGAGCTTGCGCAGCCGCATGAGCGGACCGTCAGTCCTAGCGAGCGGGAGCAGCACGTCCACCGAGAGGTCGCTCGCGCGGTCGGGGTGCTTCTCGAGGAGATACGCGAGCGAGCCCCGGGCGCTCTCGAAGCGCTTGTCGAGCAGCTGGTCGAGCGAGTGGTAATGGATGTGGTAGGCGACCGCGTCGGGGCAGTACCGGAGGCGGAGTTTCGCGTCGCGCTCGAGACGGAACGAGAGTTCCGTGTCCTCGAACCCGTAGTTCCTGAACGTTTCGTCGAAGAGGCCCACAGACAGGAGGGCGCTCCTTCGTACCGAAGCGTTGTTCGTGACGAAGTAGCGTGACGGCACGGGCGCATCCGGGGGGAGTTTGTGCACTCCTCTGGTGTCGAGATAGCGAAGCGCGTTGGAGGTCCCGAGCTCCGGAGCCGTCAGGGCGTTTCCGATGACCAGCGAGTTGGGGTGCTGCCCGTGGAAGCGGACGTGCGCTTCTACGAGGCGTGCGTCCGAGCGCATGTCGTCGTCGAGGAAGAGAACGAGATCACCGCTCGCGGCGTTGATCGCGGAGTTTCGCGCCGCCGCCCTCCCCCTGTTGACGTCGTGCCGGATCGGTACGAGCGTGTATGGCATCGAGAGCCCACCGAGGAACTCCCACGTGTCGTCACCGGAGCAGTCGTCGACAACGACGACCTCGACGAGATCGTGCGGGTAGGTCTGCGCGCCGAGGGCGTTGAGCGTCGACGCGAGAAGCTCCTTCTTGCGGTAGGTGGGTACGACGACGCTGACGGTTCGATCTGGCCGCCGTGCGCTTTCACCACTCACGTTTGGTGATCCCTCCTCGCTCACGTCCCCCGTTCCTCCCAGCCACGCTTGGTGATCCCTCCTCGCTCACGTCTTCCGTCCCTCCCACTTCCGCACCAGCTCGAGCGCAAGCTCCTCCATCCGGGCCATGTGCTTCCTGTGGTCCGCGCGCGCTCTGATCGTCTCGACGGCGGACGCGCCGAGGCGGGCTCTCAGGTCGGGAGACTCCACGAGGCGCAGGGTGGCGCTCGCCAGCGCCTCACCGTCTCGTGGTGGCACGGCGAGTCCGGTCGTCCCGTCATCGACCCACTCGAGGGAGGACGCGAGCTCCGAGACAATGACCGCGCTCCCGCACGCCATCGCCTCGAGGAGCGAGACCGCCGTCGCGTCCACGGACGGAACGCTCACGAACACGTCCGACGCCACCATGTACGAGGGAAGCTCGTCGTGAGGTATGCGACCGACGAAATGCGCTCGCTCGTCTATTCCCAGCTTCCCCGCCATCTTCCTGAAGGCCGCGTCGTCGCCCTCGTTGCCGGCGAAGATGAAGTGCGCGTCCGGACGAGACGCCTGTATGGCCGGTATCGTCCCCACGATGACGTCGATGTTGTAGTACGGCTGCGTGAAGCTCCTGATGCTCAGAACGACCGGGGCGTCGTCGGGGATGCCCAGCTTCGCGCGCACGTTGCTCGGAGCGTCAGGCTTGAAACGCTCGAGGTCCGCTCCCCACAGGATGACGTGGCACATCGCGGCGTCGGCGCCCATGTCGATGGCATGGTCGAGTATGTCGCGGGAGTCGCCCGTAACAAGGTCGGCCTTACGGAGCACGCGACGCGCGAGCCACCCCTTGAGGAAGGACTGGTGCGGCGTGAGGTACACGTCGTCGCCCCAGACGGTCATGATGTAGGGACGGAAACCCGAGAACGCTCCCCAGTAGCCGTATCCCGTCAGGAAGTGCGTGTGCAGCAAATCCGGCTCGATCTCGCGGAGGATGCGGCGGACTCGGCCGAGCGCTACGGCGTAGTGTAGAGGCTTGAATCGGATGCCCGTCCTCAAGTCGTAGACCGTGACACCTTCGATCGGGGCGGGCTGCACCGTGAGCAGGTGGACCTCGTGACCTTTCTCGACGAAGTACTCGAGC
>JAUWRQ010000086.1 GCA_030610515.1 Candidatus Eiseniibacteriota bacterium
AGGCAAGAAGAAGCGGAGCGCGAGAAGGATCGCGCTCCGCTTCGTGTTTGGTAGCGCCAACGGGAATCGAACCCGTGTTACCGGCTTGAGAGGCCGGCGTCCTAACCGCTAGACGATGGCGCCACTCTGTCTGGTTGGGGAGGGAGGATTCGAACCCCCGCTAGCGGATCCAGAGTCCACCGTCCTACCACTAGACGACTCCCCAGAGTGTTTCAATCCGCGAACTCCCCGGCCTTCTCGATCCGCTGCAGGACCTTCTCACGGCCGAGGAGCGACAGGGTCTCGAACATCCCGGGGCTTGCGGTCCCGCCGGTCACCGCGACTCGAAGCGGTTGAATGACCTTGCCCGCGGACAGCCCCATCCCGTCCGCGAACGACCTGATAGTGAGTTCCAGCGACTCGGGCGTGAAATCCGACACCGCCGAGAGTTCTTTGTGAAGCCCGGCCAGGATGTCTCCTGCGCCGGGCTTGGCGAGCACCTTGTTCACAGCAATGCTATCATAGTCGACGTCGGTGGCAAGGAAAAACCAGTCGAACTCGAGTATGTCCCGAAGCGTCTTCAGCCTGTCGTCGATGACGTTCACGACCCGCTCCAGCCACGCCCGCTCGTCACCGGAGATCTCGTCACCGACCAGGCCTTCCTCGCGGAGGATCGGCAGCAGGCGGTCGGTCCGGTCCGCGACGTCCAGTTTCTTCACCCACTGCACATTCATCCACGCGAGCTTGTCCGGATCGAACGTGGACGCCGTGCGGCTGATTTTCGAGAGCTCGAACTCGGTCGTGAGTTCGTCGGGGCTTAAGATCTCCCCTCCGTCGCTCGCTGCCCATCCGAGGAGAGCGATGTAGTTGACGATCGCCTCCGGGAGATAGCCCCGCCTGCGATACTCACCGATCGCCACGGCACCCCTGCGCTTGGAGAGCACCAGCCCATCCTGAGCCAGAATGAGCGGCATGTGCGCGAACTCAGGAGGTTCCTGCCCGAGGGCCCTCCAGAGCATGATCTGCCGAGGCGTGTTCGTGATGTGGTCGCTGCCCCTTATTACATAGTTGATGCGCATCTCGATATCGTCGACCACAACAGCGAAATTGTAGGTCGGAGTGCCGTCGGACCGCGCGATCACCAGATCATCGAACTCGGAGTTGTCGAACTCCACGCGGCCCTGGACCACGTCGTCGAAGGCCGTCCTCCCGCCGGGCACGCGGAATCTGACGGCGAAAGAGCGTCCCTCACGGGCCAGCGCTATGCTCTCCTCCGTGCTCAGGGACTCACACTTCCTGTCGTACTTCCAGGCCGCAGCTTCCGTGGAACTGTGCGCACCTCGCCTCTCCTCGAGTTCCTCGGGCGAGCAGAAGCACCTGTACGCGGCCCCCGATGCAAGCAGTCTCTCGATGTAGCCGGCGTAGTTCGTCCCCCGCTCGGACTGGAGATAGGGACCGTAGGATCCTCCGACCTCCGGGCCCTCGTCCCACTGGAGGCCGAGCCAGCGCATGTCCTCGAGGATCGCCTGGAGGAACTCGTCGGTCGAGCGCTGGCGGTCGGTATCCTCGATCCGGAGCACGAAGGACCCGCCGGCCGCTCTGGCAGTGAGCCAGTTGTAGAGCGCCGTCCGGGCCACTCCCAGGTGCAGGAACCCAGTCGGGCTGGGGGCGAGTCTCACGCGAATGTCGCTCATCGTTCACCTCAACAAAAACGGCCTCCCGCGAGGCCCCTGTGATCAGTAAAACACTATAGCAGCGTGGTTCTGTGCTGTCAAGCCGGTCGCGGCCCCGACTGGCACGGAACTGGCTTCATCTAGGCAATCGCGGCCTGTCCTGCAGGAGGAATGGATGAGAGACCTGATTCGCGCAGCGGTCTCCCGCGACCCCGCGGCGAGAGGCTTCTGGGGCGCGGTCGAGGTCGTGTTCACGTATTCCGGCGTGCACGCCATCGTCATGCACCGTTTTGCGCACCTCCTTTGGGAGCTGGACGTGCCGTTCCTGCCGCGGCTCATCTCGCAGGTCACGCGCTTCTTCACCGGCATCGAGATACACCCCGGCGCGGTCGTCGGGAGAGGTTTCTTCATAGACCACGGCATGGGCGTCGTGATCGGGGAGACCGCACTGATCGGCGACAACGTCACGCTCTACCAAGGCGTGACGCTCGGCGGGACCGGCAAGGCCACCGGCAAGCGCCACCCGACCATCGGCCACGACGTCGTGATCGGATGCGGAGCCAGGGTCCTCGGCAGCATCAGGATAGGCAACGACGTCCGCATCGGCGCGGGGTCGGTCGTCGTCAGAGACGTGCCCGACGACTGCACTGTCATAGGCGTCCCTGGACGCATCGTGCGGACGGGCGACCACCCCGTGCTGGATCACCCTCTGGCCCACGACGCCATCCCCGACCCCATTCTCCGACAGATAGAGGCCCTCGAGGCTCGGGTCAGAGACCTCGAGACGCGGTCTTGACAGTCGCGCCTCCCGGGTCTACGCTCCAGTCGGGTCCGGATGGGCCGCTGGAGCGCCCGTCCGCGCCCAGGGGGGATACTCCCCATGCTGACGCCACCAGCGAGAAGAGTCCTGCTCGCCGCGCTGGCCCTCGGATTTGCCGGTGCTCTCGTGTCGGCAGGGTCGTCGATCGCGCAGGAGACCCCGGGCGACACGACCGGCGTCTCCCATTCGCCGGCCGACACCGGCTCTTCAGAAGTCGAGAAACCATCGCACGACGCCGACGAGCCTCCCGCGTCCGGGGGCGCTCCATCCTCACAGGAGGCCGCGAAGCCGGCTTCCGGGGACGCCGCACAGAACCCGACGAGCGCTGAAGTCCCGTCCGGGCCACGCTCGGACCTCTCGGTCCTGCGGGCGTACGTCTGTCGGGGCGTCGAGCAGAGTGAGCCGACCGAGGCAGGCAAGAGCTTCATCCCCGCACCCGCCGGTGTCCTGCACCTGTGCTGCTTCAGCGAGATCGGAGGTCCCGCGAGGCAAGACACGGTTCTGCACGTGTGGTTCTGGGGCGAGCGAGAGATGGCCAGGGTTCGTCTGGGTGTCAAGGGGCCACGCTGGAGGACCTGGAGCACCAAGCGGGTCCTGGACGAGTGGCGCGGCGAGTGGCACGTGGACATCACCGACCGCGCGGGCGTTCTTCTGTCCAGATTGTGTTTCTCCGTCGAGTAGCGCCGCGGACCGGCCCCCGGGAGACGCGCGCCGACGCCTTCCTCCTGAAAAGCTTGACACGACCCACCATGTAGGTTATGTAATATTCATACATTTGCATGATTGCTTGCCGCTTCCTCCACAAGGAGGAGAGGAGATGGCGATGGCTGGCGCACACGGGAGCCAGGTTCGGAAGCGCACGTCCGGCGGACGCGTTGCTTCGGGCGCGAGGATGGACGAGGCCGCAGAGATTCTGCGGGCGCTCTCTCATCCGGTGCGGCTTCGAATCGTGGAACTCCTCAGCGAAGGTGAGTCCTGCGTGAAGAGGCTGGAGGAACTCCTCGAGATTCCCCAGCCCTCCGTTTCTCAGCACCTGTCGCGACTCCGCTACGCCGGGCTCATCGAATCCGAGAGGAGGGGGCACCTCGTCTGTTACCGGCTCACCGAGCCCAGGGGGATGAGGATACTCAAGGCCGCGCTCGGCGACTCGGTCGGAGACCGGGCTGCCTGAGCGACTCGCGGCTGAAAGGAGAAGATCGTGGAGGGCTCGAAGACGATTGCGGTGACCGAGGGCACGTTCGCGGCTGAGGTCGAGGAGTCCACGCATCTCGTTGTGGTCGACTTCTGGGCACCGTGGTGCGGGCCGTGTCGCATGGTCGGCCCGATCCTCGAGGAGATCGCCGAGGACAACGACGGCAAGCTCACGGTGGCGAAGGTGAACGTGGACGAGAACCCGGCGCTCGCGCAGCGCTTTGGCATTCGGGGCATTCCCACGATGCTGTTCTTCAAGGACGGGAATCCCGTGGACCAGATAGTGGGTGCAGCTTCGAAAGACATGATACAGCAGAAGATCGACTCGCTCGCGTAGCCCGCGAGGGCTTGAACCCTGGAGGGGACATGTTCAGAAGATCTCACGTTCTGATAGGGCTCGCGGCGCTCGTGGCGGTCTCCGCGCTCGCGGCAGTCGGATGCGGTGGCGGTAGCGGGGAGGAGGCGGCGACAGGAACCCAGGAGGAAGCGACCACGGCAGCTCCCGCGACCCGGGAGGGCACGGGAACCGGAGAAGGTCAGTACCCGCCGGCGTTCACGCTTTCCGACCTCGAGGGCAACGAGGTCACGCTTTCCGACTTCGAGGGCAGCGTGGTCATCCTCGATCTCTGGGCGACCTGGTGTCCGCCTTGCCGGCAGGAGATCCCGTTCCTGGTCTCGCTCTATGAGGAGTTCAGGGACGACGGGCTAGTCGTCGTGGGCGTGGGTCTGGATCAGGGCGGCGCTCCCACGCTCGCACCCTTCGTCGAAGACAACAGCATCACATACCCGATCCTTGTCGGGAACAGAGACGTTCAGACTCGGTACGGTGTGACCGGCATCCCGACCACGTTCATGATCGGCCGCGACGGCCGCATATCGATAAAGCACGTCGGCTACCACCCCTCGATGGCCGACCAGATGCGTGAAGAGGTCGTGAAGCTGCTCGGGGGAACGCCGGAGGCGTAGTTCGAGGGGCTTCGTCCCCACGGGCGAACCGAGTCCGGTCGGTGAGGGGGCTCCAGCTGCCTGCGATGCACCACTTGGAACGGAGCACGACGGAATGAGATGGGGAAACTACCTGCTGCCGCTCGCCTTCATCGCGATATGGATCGTTCTGCAGGCGGTAGTGCTGCCGCGGATGGGCGTCTCGACGTGACTGCGGCCCGGATGCGATCCCGCGGAGCGGGAGCAGAAGGCCGACGAGCCCGATAGCGAGGATTGATGGGTGGAACTCGCATTCTCGTCAGGAAATCCGAGTTCGAGCTCACCCTGGTGACGGACGAGGGAAGCGAGCGGTTCCCCGTCGCCATCGGTTCCAACCCGGACGGAGGTGACAAGAGGGAGGTCGGCGACTGCCGCACGCCCGAAGGCGAGTTCGAGATAGAGTCCATCGAGGACTCGAGCGACTGGAAGCACGAAGGGGCCAGAGTCTATGGCCCCTTCTTCCTTCGTCTGTCCTGCCTGCCGTGGGAGGGGATCGGCATCCACGGAACGAACGATCCCTCGCTCGTGGGGCGCAGGACGACGCGGGGCTGCGTCCGACTCCAGAACGATGATCTTGCGTCCGTCGTCCGTCGCGTGAGCGTCGGAACCCCGGTCGAGATACTTCCGTGAGAATCCCGCGGCTCCTTCGCGAAACCGGTTGACAGCGTCCGGCGACGGCGCTAGAGTACGCAGGCCTCGAGCTGGCGTCTCTCCAGCTGGCGAAGAGATTCATTCCTCACGTGGAGCACGCGAATGCCGCCGGGACACTTCGTTGCCGTCGCCGGGAACATCGGGGTGGGGAAGACCAACCTCACCACACTCCTGGCGAACCACCTCGGCTGGAGAGCGTACTACGAACCCGTCATCAACAACCCCTACCTCGACAACTTCTACGAGGACATGGACAGGTGGTCGTTCCACCTCCAGGTCTTCTTTCTCTCGAAGCGTTTCGAGATCCACAGAGAGATGGTGAGTTCGGACGAGCCGTGCATCCAGGACAGGACCATCTACGAGGACAAGGAGATCTTCGCGGCGACGCTTCACCGCCAGGGCTTCATGTCCGACCGCGACTACTCGAATTACGTGGACCTGTTCAACGCAATGACGAGCTTCCTGCGCACTCCGGACCTCATCGTCTACCTCCGTGCCGGCGTGGACACGCTCACAGAGCGCATCCGCTGCCGGGGCAGGGACTGCGAGCGTGACATCGCCCCCTCGTATCTGTCCGCGCTGAACGAGGCCTACGAGAGCTGGGTCGCTCGGGCGTCAAGGGTAACTAGGGTGCTGACCCTCGAGACGGAGGGTCGGAACCTGGTGGCC
>JAUWRQ010000301.1 GCA_030610515.1 Candidatus Eiseniibacteriota bacterium
ATGCGACTCCACCGATCCAGCACTTCGCCTGCGACGCGCACCCTGTCCCCGCTCGCCTCGACGTCAAGCCTGGTGAACTCGGGTGGCCCGTTGTCCACCACGAACGGCGCGCTCGTGGCCTCACCGGTGGCCGCGGGACCCGACGGGTTCCCGGGACCGTCGCTCGCGACCACGCGCAGGTTGTACCTGCCGTCGGGCATGGAGACCGAGTCCCACGTGTGCACCGTTCGGTCGAGGTCGCCGGCCAAGAGCTTCCACTCGGACTCGTCCTCCGACCGCACCCAGACATCGAACTCGAGAGCGTCGTCGTTCGGGTCGTTTGCGTCCCACTCCGCCGTGCGCCCGCCCCGGAGGAGCACAGGCACGCCCTCGGAGGGTTGCCCCTGCGAGTCGATCGAGTAGCTTATCGCGACGCCGCTCGGAAGCGTCTGCGTGGCCGAGGACGGGAGCCTCTCGCCGTTCGTGGCGACGTCTCCCGGTTCGTACACGACGACGGGCCCGACTCTCGGGGGAAGGTTCTCCCGAACGTACGCCACCTCCACGCTTCGGAGGACCGGAGAGCCCCTCCGCCCGCCCTCAAGGTCGGCCTTCCACTGGAGCCGCCTGGCCGGAGGGCTCTCGATGCGGCCCTCTCCCTCCCCGCGCACCGGCGACCACTCGCTCCAGGCCGCGCCCGGGGCGTCGGTGTTCCCCGATCTCGTGGACAGCCGGACGCCGGCGCCCGCTGGGGTCTCCGCCTTCCAGGTGAGCTCGCCCCAGAAGGCGGCGGCCCGCGCGTCCAGCACGTCGGACTCGTAGACGCCGCTGGAGGCGGGATCCCCTCCTTCGTAGACGGCGGCGGAGAGCCCGCTCGCGAGGATCACGTCGTCCCCGGTCCCGGTGATCGCCAGAACCTGGTCGTCCTCGAGCTCAGTCACGACGTCCGCGTCGCCCGCGGAGCTCACGGAGTACACCCGTCCGCGAAGTCCCGTCCCGACCCACACGGAGCCTCCGAGGCCCATTCCCAGGGCCGTGACGGGGGCATCCTCGGAGTACCAGACCTCCACGGCGCCGCCGGCCTCCGTGAGGGCGTATACGGAGCCCTCCCCGAAGCCGGCACCGAACTCGTCGGTGGGACCCAGTACTTGCTCGAATGAGACCGTGGTCGCGGCGAAGAACACGCGACCGTCCGCGTCCGCCGCGATGCCCGGGACGTCCTCGTACCTGGAGTCGAAGAGCACTCTCGGCTCCTCCCCCGGCGTCACGTCCAGGAGAAGCCCCTCGGGAGCAGTGCCGGCGAGCACGCGATCCCCGATCGCGGCCAGAGACGTGACGCTCGCGTCGGACGAACGATAGATGGCGCGGCCGCCTCCGTCAGGAGTCACGACGAACACGCACGCCGAGTCACCCGTGCCCACCACGAGCCCGTGCTCCTTCGAGTACGTCATGCTCCACACGTAGCCCTGGCCCGTGTCGAACAGCTCTTCACGCAAGCCGTCGTCGGTCACGCGGTAGACGACTCCACCGGGATACGTCCCGGTGAAGACGTCTCCGTCAGGCGAAACCGCGAGCGATGCGAAGTCGGACGCCTCATCGCGGGCGAGCACGACCACCCCCCCGGAATCGATCCTCAGGAGCCGCCCCGGGGTTCCCGACACGGCGTACACGGCCCCGTCGGGACCGCGCACGGCGCTCCAGACGTACTGCGACTCCGGCACGCCGTGGCGCTCGAACTCGGGCGCAAGAACGACGGAGCCGTCGTGGAGAACCGACGTCCCGACAGGGCGGCCCTCCCTAAGGTCGAGGAACGAGTCCGCGAGCCAGAACGACGTGGAGACGGCGCCCGCGGGCGCGACCGCCAGAATCAGAAGCAGGAGAACGGCGCACAGCGTTCCCGGAGTCTTGAAATCGAGCATCGTTCCTCCCTGAAGCGCGTCGTCGACACGCTCAGGCGGCGACCCGGCAAGGCAAGGCCGGGACGCGGCCCGCGACGGTCGAACGTGGCGGCCTCTAGTCGTCCGCCCTGACGAAAAGCTGGAACTCGTGGAAGCCCCTGGCCTCCGAGTCCGTGCGCAGCGAGTCCTCGGCCAGAACCGAGAGCTCCGCGCGCACCACGGTCCCGCTCCCGGAGACGGAGCCCATGACGAGGGCCGCCTTACCCGGGACTCTGTTGAGCTCGCGGCCCGCGAGCGACAGGCCGGGGCGTTCCGACAGAAGCTGAGCGACGACCGTGTTGCCGGGCCTGGACGACTCGATGAGTGCCTTGAGCGGCTCCCATGTCGTAGGTCTCAGACCTCCGCCCAGACGGTCGGCGTCCCAATCGTGGAAGGCGGACGCCCCGCCCACACGGACGAGAAGAGGGCCGTCCGGCGCTGCGTCGGGAATCGCGAGCTCCAGCTCGCCCTTTCTCACTTCTCCTTGCCGGTCGCGGAGCGAAACGTCGAGTTTCACTCTGTCACCCGGTTCGTAGACCGCCCGGTCGGCGGTCACGCGTTCGATCGACGTCAGGAGCTCGCCCTCGGTCACCGAAACCTCGATCGAGGCGCTCGTCACGTCGACGTTCTCGAACGCGCTGTCCATAACAACGTCCATGAGCGCTCCGAGCTCTCCGCCGACGCGCAGCGCGGGTTCCATGGTCTGGAACAGCGTCTCGTACGAGACCGGCCCCCTGGGAGTCTCGAGCGTCGCGCGGAGGTCGACCGAGGCGCCCCCCACGGTGAGGGCCGCCTTGGAGACCGCTCCGGCTGCTGCGAGGCCCGCGAAGAGCGAGGAGAACGGCTTCGTCCGGATGACCTCGAAGCTGTAAACCGAAGGCGGCCCGTCTCCCGTCCGCACGGAGACGCTGAGAGGAATGGTCGCAGGTCCCGGCCCCAGGAGTC
>JAUWRQ010000306.1 GCA_030610515.1 Candidatus Eiseniibacteriota bacterium
AGAGCAACATGTCGGTCGTCATGGCCAGCTTCGAATGGGGCACGAACCTCGATGAGGTTTCGAACGACATCCGCTCCGCGATCGAGATGGCAAGAGACGACCTTCCCGACGGGGCGGAGGCGCCTCGACTGCTCAAGCTGAGCTCGGACATGGCGCCCGTAGTCGTGCTCGCCGTCAGCGCCGAGGAGAGCTACGAGAGCCTGAACTACATCGTCGAAGAAGAGATCAGCAACAAGCTCAGGCGAGTCCCCGGCGTCGCGCTCGTGAGCGTGATGGGCGGGCCGAAACGCCAGATCGAGGTCCGCATCGACCCGCAGCGGCTGCACGCGTTCGGGATCTCACTCCAGCAGATCGGGTCGGTCCTCGCGGCCGAAAATCTGGACTTCCCGGTCGGCACGATCGACCAGGGGGACTCCGAGGTCTCGGTCCGGGTTCCAGGGGAGTTCGAGGAACTCGAGCAGATCAAGCGGATCGCGGTCGGACAGCACAACGGGACGCTGGTTCATCTCGAAGATATCGGCGAGGTCGTCGACGACTTCGCCGATCAGACGATGCACGCGCGGTCGAACAACCGTCCGGGCGTCATCGTGTACGTGCAGAAGCAGTCGGGCGCCAACAGCGTCGAGGTGGCGGGCGCCATCAAGGCGGAGCTCGAGCGCATCAAGCCGACTCTGCCCGCGGACATCGAGATCGAGCTTCCCATGGACTCATCGGAGTCGATCCAGAACTCCCTCTCAACGCTTGTCACCGCTGTGCTCTACGGGTTCCTCGCCGTTCTTCTGGTCGTGCTTGTCTTTCTCAGGAGGATGCGCAGCACGGTCGTCGTGGGTATCACCATCCCTGTCTCGTTCCTCGTCGTGCTCATCTTCATGAACATGATGGGGTACACGTTCAACTCGATCAGTCTGATGAGTCTGGCGATCGCGATCGGCCTGGTCGTCGACGCCTCGGTGGTCGTCCTCGAGAACATCACGCGCCACGTCGAGGCTGGAGAGCGCGTCAGCGAGGCGTCGATCTACGCGCCGTCCGAGGTGGGGCAGGCCCTCATGGCCTCCGCTCTCACGACGATCGCCGTGTTCATCCCGATGATCTTCGCGACCGGCATCGTCGGGGTCATGTTCAACCAGCTCGCCCTCATCGTGGTCGTGACGATCGCCGCATCGCTCCTGGTCGCGCTGACGCTGACTCCGGCGCTCACATCGACCTTCATGAGGCGGTCGTTCGATACACAGAAGAGCAGGAGCAACGGGATATTCGATCGCGGCGAGCGCGTGCTGCGAAGCATCGAGACCTGGTACTCCGCCCGACTTGAGGCCTCGCTCGCGCGCAAGGGACGTGTCGTTCTCGTGGCTGTAGCCATCTTCGTGGGCACGATGCTGCTGACGGGGTTCCTGGGGACCGAGTTCTACCCCAAGGAAGACGGCGGCTACGTCAGTGCGATCATCGAACTGGCGCCCGGCACGCGTCTGGAGCGCACCGTGGAGGTCATGAGTGGCGTGTCGATGTTCGTCGAGGAGAACATCCCGGAGCGCGAGCACTACTTCTTCCGAAGCGGCCAGACCGAGAGCGGTTTCTCCGCGCTGCTGGGGGAGAAGGAAGGACCGAACGTCGCTGAGATCGGCATCAAGCTCGTCAAGAAGAAGGACAGAGACAGGTCGAGCTTCGAGATCGGCGAGGAGTTCCGCCGCTACGTCAACACGATCCCCGGAGTTCTCAGTCTGGAGGTCTCGGGCGGCAACCCGATGAGCGACGCCATGGGCGGCGCCGCGCCGGTTGTCATCGAGGTCTACGGCGACGACCTCGCGGGACTCAACAGGGCGGCGGAGGACATCCGGGACGTCCTTCAGTCCATCGAGGGAACGCGCGACGTGCGCCTTGACCGTGGTGAGCCGTTGCCGGAGCTTCATGTGATCGTCGATCGGGAGAAGGCAGCGTCCCTCGGCGTCAACACGGCCATCGTAGCCTCCGCGCTTCGCGCTCAGGTGTACGGCCTGGAGGCCACGCGATTCAGCGGAGAGGGAGAGGAGTGGAACATCCTGCTCCGGGCCACGGAGGACGGACGGGCCGACGCGGAGGATATCCTGGCGCTTCCGATCACGACGCTCACCGGCCAGACCATCACGCTGGCGGCCGTGGCCGAGCTGAAGCCGGGCACGGGGCCGACGGTGATCAATCGTGTCAATCAGCAGCGCGTCGTCAAGGTGCTGTCCGATCTCTACGGAACGCGCTTGAACCAGGTGAAGCCGCTCATCGAAGCGAAGGTCAACGAGCTGGACCTCCCGGCGGGCATCGACGTCGCGTTCGGCGGGGACATCGAGGAGCAGGCCGAGTCGTTCAAGGATCTCACGCTGTTGCTCGTGCTCGCGATCGCGCTCGTCTACATCGTGATGGCCGCGCAGTTCCAGACCTTCCGGGGGCCGTTCATCATCATGTTCTCGATCCCGTTCGCGTTCGTCGGCGTCATCTGGGCGTTCCTCGTGACCGGCACGACGCTGAACATGGTCTCGTTCATCGGAATGATCATGCTCATGGGCATCGTGGTCAACAACGCCATCGTTCTGGTCGACTACACGAACATCATGCGCAAGAGAGGACAGGGCGTTCATGAGGCGCTCATGACGGCCGGGCGGCGCAGGCTGCGGCCGGTGCTCATGACGGCGCTCACGACGATGTTCGGCATGCTGCCATTGGCCATGTCTCGAGGTGAGGGCGCCGAGTCCTGGAACCCGCTCGGGATAGCCATGATCGGCGTACTGCTGGTGTCGACGGTCGTCACCCTCGTTCTGGTGCCGGTCCTCTATGGCATCTTCGAGGGGCGG
>JAUWRQ010000129.1 GCA_030610515.1 Candidatus Eiseniibacteriota bacterium
CAACCTCTTCAAGGAGGTCATGTTCCGCGAGCACCCGGTCAAGTACCCCGTCATCGGCTATCTCGACAACTTCCTCAAGATCACCCGCGACGACCTCGTCGACTACCACTCCAGGATGTACGTCCCGGACAACATGATCTTCGTCGCGGTCGGTGACCTCGACTCGGAAGAGGCCATGGGCAAGATCGCTGCTGCCTTCGCCGAGTTCGAGCGGAAGCCCGTCGACATGCCCGCCCTTCCGCCCGAGTCTCCCCAGCTCGGCCGCAGGGTCCTCCGCGATGAGCGTGACCTCGACATGGCCTACGTGCTGATGGGCTGGCACACGGTTCCGCTCTCTCACCCCGACCTCTACCCGCTCGACGTCATGTCGCACGTCCTCTCCGAGGGCAACAGCTCACGACTGCACAAGAAGCTGGTCGACGAACTCGGGCTCGTCTACGGCATCACCTCGTGGTCGCACACTCCGGCGTACGACGCGGGGACGTTCGCCGTGTCGATACAGCTTGATCCCTCTAACATCGACGCCGCCGTCGAGGTGGTAACGGAGGAGATATACAGGCTCGCGAAGGAGACGATCACCGAGGAGGAGATCGAGAAGGCGAAGAAGCTCAAGACGGCGGGCTTCCACTTCAGCAGGCAGGACCTTGAAAGCCTGGCGTCGAGCCTCGGCCGCTCGGAGATCACGGCCGGGAACCCAGATTTCGACGAGCTCTACACGGCTCACATCCAGGACGTCACCGCGGCCGAGATCCGGGACGTCGCCACGAAGTACTTCTACGACGACAACCTCGGCATCGCGATCCTGGAGCCTGTGAAGGAGGCCGCCGAGTTGGCGACCGAGGACGAAGGCGAGATGCCCGAGGTCGGCGAGATCCGGAAGCACGTGCTCGACAACGGTCTCACAGTCCTCGTGAAGCAGAACCGCACGAATCCGATCGTCTTCGTCGGCAGCTACACGCTGGCCGGAGCGCGTTTCGAGGAGAAGAACGGCCTTGCGAACTTCGTCGCGAGCATGATGCCGCGCGGAACGAAGAAGCGGAGCGCTGACGAGATCGCGTTCGAGATCGACGCCATGGGCGCGCAGTACTCGTGTGTCGCCAATCACACGCGCATTCAGTCCGGGATGACCGTACTTACCGAGGACTTCGAGGAGGGCCTCAACCTCTTCGCGGACGTTCTCGTGAATCCCAAGTTCGACACCGAGGAGATGAACAAGGAGCGCCCGCTCATCGAGGCGGCGATCCTCGCGCGCGGCGACAACTGGACGACCGACGCCATGGACAGGATGCTCACGGAGCTCTTCCCGGCGCACCCTTACGGGAGACCTCCGGTCGGCACCCCCGAGAGCGTCGCCTCGATCACCCGCGACGATCTCCTCGATCATCACGGCTCGCTCGTCTCTCCCGAGAACACCGTCGTCACGGTGTTCGGGGACGTGGGGTACGACGAGGCGATCGCTTCGGTCGACGACGCGCTCGGGCGCTGGGAGGCCAATGGGACTGCCTCGCCCAGCATTGCGGTCGAACCCGTGGCCGTCGAGGAGAAGACCCTCACGAGCTACCACGATCGCGCTCAGACCGTGATCCTCATGGGGTCCAAGGGAATGCCCTACTCGTCCGGTGACCGCCACGCGATGGACGTGCTCGACGCAGTGACGTCCGGCATCTACTACCCCGGCGGATGGCTGCACACCGACCTGAGGGGAAACTCGCTCGTCTACGTCGTGCACGCGTACAACTGGACGGGCTTCGACACGGGCTACTTCGGCATCTACGCCGCGACGTTCGACGAAGCGCTCGACCAGGCGCTCGCGACGATCTACGGGTACATGGAACAGGTGGCAAGCGAACCGATCACGGACGAGGAACTGGAGCAGGCCAAGCAGCTCTGCATCGTCATGGACAGGACGTCCAAGCAGACGAACGAGTCGCAGTCGCAGGACGTCGCCATCGCGGAGCTCTATGGCATGGGCTACGATTTCAACGAGGGCTACGCGGACGGGATCAGCACCATCACCAAGGAAGACGTTCAGCGCGTGGCTCAGAAGTACTTGAGCGACCCAGTGACCGTCCTGAGACGCCCGCACCCTGCGGAGGAAGCCGAGGAGGACCACTCCTCAGCAGAGTAACGCGTGAGGCAGAGCCGGCGGGACGGCTCGGTCGTCCGCGATGACGCCGCACGACCGGAGGTCCCGTTCAGCGGCCGCGACGGCCCTTGCATGATCCGGAGGTCCCGTTCAGCGGCCGCCGACTCCGCGCATCGAACCACGTAACGAGAGACGCCCGGCGGGAGGACCCGTCGGGCGCCTTGCGTGCGGGGCACTCGGTGACAAGCGGGCGAACGTCACTCCTCCCGCACGTGAGTGCCTGCCGTGGCCATCGCTCTCTGCCGCCACTTCCGGTCGAGCGTGCCGCCGAACGTCGTGAGCAGCCTTCCGATCACAAGCCCGAGGAGGGCACCCGCGATCACGTCGAACGGGTAGTGCACGCCGACGTAGATGCGCGAGTAGGCGACGAGGGCGGCGAACACGAACGCGATAGGAGCGACTTTCGGCAACCGCCAGGAAAGAACCGTGGCCATCGCGAATGAGTTGGCGGCGTGGGCCGAGGGGAAAGAGAACGCCTTGGAACCATCGACGAGCAGCCTCGTCTGACCCGGAGGCAGGGCGTTGCAGGGCCGGATGCGACCGACGAGAGGCTTGACCACGCTGGAGGCAATCTGGTCGGCGAGAGCGACGGCGATGATGAGAAGCAGCGCGGCAATGCGGCCCTGCCTTCCACCCCAGATGAGGAGCGCGATCCAGAGCCCTATGAGAACCGGATACCAGTTCTCCTGGTTCGTGATGAACGGCATCGCCGAATCGAGGATGGGATGCGTCAGTCGCCCGTTCAGGAGAAGGAACCAAGAGCGGTCGAGACCAGCGAGCAAATTGATCATCAGCCGCTCCCCACGGAACCGGTGGTTCCGGACCCCGAGACTCCGGGTTCCGAAGCTCTCCCTTCGTGTCGGCCGCCGCCGGAACGATGGTGCTCGCCCGTCTGGAGAACGCGTTTCGACGCGCCCTCCGGTGAATCGAAGGCGTCCCAGTCAAGTTCGTAGATAACCATCTCGTCGCCCCCGGAGATGACGTTGTCCCGCAGAACGACACGATGGATCGGGACGAAGACGCTCTTCCGAACGGACTCAGGGTACCAGTCGGGGAACAGCACGGCGTAGTCGGGACGCTCTGACGTGAGCAGGCTGAACATCGCGGCGTCGGCGGACTCACCCTGCTTCCTGTAGTCCAAGACCTCCGGGGAAATGAGGCCGACGGTGTCGAGGACCTTGCGCTTCGAGAAATAGGCGATGGCCCCGACGTCGTTGACGGCGAGCACGGCGTCGTGAGGAAGGTTCTGGTCGATCCACCTGCCGAGCGTCACCTGCATGTCCTCGATGTTCGCCACTTCCCTGCCGTAGAGCTTGCTCCTGTGCCAGATGTTCCTTCCCTGAGCGAGGAGTGTCAGCGCCATGAAGAACCAGATCAGGCTGCGCTCGAGGACGACTCTGGCGGGGCTACCCATGAACTTGGCTTCGCTGAAGATACGCGCGCCGTAGCTCGCGGCCGCGTACAGGCCCATCGTGCCTATGATCAGCATCAGAGGAGCCACGGGGGCCGCGTAGCGGCCCTCCTGATACGAGGCGTGACCGAACGGAACAACGATGCCGATGATCAGCGGGAAGAGCACCACGATGAGCGGGAGAATGAACGACTGGTATCGCGTTTCGCGGGCATACGGCGTCGAGAGGGTGAGTTTCAGGAACCCGAACGGGACCATGACGAAGAGGACCGGGTTGTTGAGTAGACTCTCCCGCAGGAACGACAGGTAGTAGTCGAACGGGTGGACCGTGAGCGACTTCAGGAGCTCGCGTGGGCTCGATGTGATAAAGGCGGCCAGCAGGCCCTGGTTCCAGGCAAGGGCCTTGGCGTACGCCGTGTTGGGTAGAAACCCGACCCCGAAACGCTTGCTGAACACGATGAAAGGAAGCAGAACCCCCGCGTACAGCGCGATGTGCAAGAGCACGGGCACTACCCACTCGCGCGCGGCCAGCTCGCGCCAGCGCACGAACGTGTTGACGAGCGCTCTGTCGAGCACGGCCGCGAAGAAGAAGATCGCACACTCCGGCCTGGCAAGAGTGGCGAGACCGAACAGAACAGTCGAGAAGTACTGGCGCTTGTCCCCCTCGCTGGCGTACAGGATGTGCGTCAGGATACCGGCGAGCGACAGCGCGACGGCCAGAGTGATCTCCATTCCGGAGACTCCGGCCCACAGAAGCCTCGGAAGTGACGCGGCGATGACGGCGGAGAAGAGGGCCTGGCGCGGGTCATTCGTCACCGTGCGCACGATCATGTAGACGAGATAGACGCTCAACCCGAGGAACAGGATTCCCATGGCCTTCGCACCCAGGACCGGGTCGCCCGTAACGAGGTATCCCGTCGCCGTTACGAAGGTCCACAGCGGCGCGGTCGACCCCGACGCGGGAACGCCGGGGTTATACGAAAACCCGTGACCGAGGACGATGTTGCGGGCGAACTGGGCGTGGATCCAGGAATCGTCCAGCGGGAAACCGAAGGTGCCCGTTGCAGCGTGCTCACGCCAGAGGAAGAAGCCGACGAAAACAACCATGACGGCGAGCGCGATGGCGATGTGCGCACGAGTGTTCACGAATCCGACTCTCCCATGACGCCGCACGGTGCTTCGACCGACGCGCGGGAATGGCGGCACCGGTGCGGTGACGCCGACCGTTCGATGACGGGGCTCTGAAGCATCTGTATGGTAGCCTGACACGTCCGGACAATCAACCCCAGCGTGGCGGGCGATCGCGGGGCGACCGTCGGGCCCGTGGCGGTCGTTGCGGTCCAGCACCGCGACAGATGTGGAGACGTGCGAGAGGGCCCGGACTGCATCGTCCGGGCCCTCCTCGCGTAACCGGAAGACAGCAACCGGTGCCTAGCGGAGAAGTATCATCTTCCGCCCCAGCTCGCGGTCGTCGGCCATGATTCTGTAGAAGTAGATGCCCGACGCCGCGTCTTCCCCGCCGTCGTTCTTGCCGTCCCACGTTGTCAAGTAGTCGTCCGCGCCGAGTTCC
>JAUWRQ010000214.1 GCA_030610515.1 Candidatus Eiseniibacteriota bacterium
AGCGCCTCCTCCACAGCGCCTTGGCGTACGTGCGGAGCTCGATCGTCCTGACCTCGTTTTCCGGCATTTGACCCTCTCGTCTAGGTTCGAGCCCGGAGCACCGAGCTACGGCGTTCCGGCTGCGGCGGCGGCGGCAGCTGCCCTCGCCTCCCTGTCGGCCAGCTCGCGGTCGACGCTCAGGTAGAGCAGATACGAAGACAGGATGTCACGCCCATAGCCCAGCACCGTGGACGTGATGCCCAGCGTCTGCGCGAGCACGCTCGATGTCGTACCCGGAACCACAACGCGGTCGCCCGGACCAAGCACGAAGGGCGCCGCAGTCCCGTCTCCGATCACGTGTTCGAGGTTGATCTTCGCTACGACCTGACTCGTCCCCGCGTCCATCACGACCGCGACGTCATCGAGCCTCGCCTGCGGCGTGGGGCCTCCGGCCAACGCCAAGAGCTGCAGCAGATCGAGCCCGTCCGACGTCGGGTACGCTCCGGGAGCGGCGACCTCGCCGAGGATGTAGACAAGCCCGGCTCCCGCGATCCCACTTCCGCCGAAGGCGAGCGACGGCACCTCGATGGTGTCACCGGGGCGCAGCGTGGGAAGCGGGTCCGTCACCCGCCCCCTCATGTAGGCGGACACGTCTACGTTGATGATTTCTGCGCCCCCGACCGCGGGACGGACGATCGACACGTTGGAAAGGTCGGCGCCCGGCAGAGGTCCCCCGGCCTGGCTCAGGAGCTGGAGCAGATCCGGAAGTCGCTCGAAGCCGTATCGGCCCGGCGCCGTGACCTGACCGGTAAGATAGATGGCGCGGCTGTTGAACTGCGCCATCGAGACGGTGACCTGTGTCGTCTCACGGGTGTAGTCGCGGAGACGCTGCATGATCTCCCTCGAAAGCCCGTTCGGAGTGAGCCCGGACGCCATGAGCTCCCCGACGGGCGGAAACGTGACCATCCCGTTGGAGCGGACGACCACGCTGCGTTCGAGCTCTGGGTGACGCCACACGGAGACCGACAACACGTCTCCAGGGCCTATCACGTACTCCGACGGCTGCTGCGCGGCGGCGTCCACGAGGGGCAGAAACACGACGGCCACTGCCAGAGCAATCTGCAATGTTCGTCCGTACGACATCGGCTGATCCCCCAAGTTCTGAATCACTCCGGGAGGTGCCGCATCCGGCCTGTTCCGAAGGGCACCGAGCGACCAATTACCCGGCTGTTGGGCACTTACGAACTCGCCCACGGCGCATCGGCTACCGTGGGGCCCATGCGGAAAAGCTACAGTGCACCCGCTCCCCCGGTCAACAGGTTTTGCAGGCCGAGTGTAGCCGTTTCCGACGGTCCCCCACCGCCCGGCGTGTCACAAGACCCGTAACTCGTTGTGCCACCATGTACTAGCAGGACGGCCCGGTGGCCGTCCTGCGATTCGTGCGCCGCGCGGACCGGGTCTTGAGAGACGCTACAAGCGCCCTTCAAGACCCCTCCGTACTGCATCAGTTGTGCCAGCAAGTGCCCTAGATCCGGGCCGTTCCGACGATTCTCTCACACAGCTCGCCGAAGTCCATTCCCGCGGCCCTAGCGGCCATCGGGACGAGGCTCACCTCCGTCATGCCCGGAACCGTGTTCACCTCCAGGCAGTAGAAACGACCCTCGGGTGAGAGGCGGTAGTCGACCCGCGCGTACCCGTGGCACCCCAAGGATCTGAACGCGTTGAGCGCACTCTCGCCGAGCGCTATCGCGAGGTCGGCGGGGATCTCCGCCGGGCACGTGTACTCGGTTCTGCCCTTCGTGTACTTGCTCTCATAGTCGTACAGCCCGCTCCTGGGCGCAACCTCGACGACCGGGAGTGACTCGCTGTCGAGGACGGCAACGGTGAGCTCGCGCCCGGAAACGTACTCCTCCACGAGGACGTTGCTCGAGTATTCGGTGGCGAGCCCCACGGCCGGCCGGAGGTCCGCGGCGTCCTTCACGAGAGTCAGTCCGACGGTCGAGCCCTGGTCGTTCGGCTTCACGATGACGGGAAACCCTCCTACCGCGTGCGCCGCCTCCTCGGCGTCTCCAAGCGCCATGTCGACGGGAAGAACGGGGGAACCGATACGTTCGCGCGTGGAGGGCGACGCGTCGAGGGTCAGGACCCGCCAATCGGGCGTCGGGACGCCCGCCTCCCTGAAGACGATCTTTGACATTCTCTTGTCCATGGCGAGCGCGCTCGCGAACACGCCCGAGCCCGTGTACCTCTTGCCGGCGAGTTCAAGAAGACCCTGGACGGTCCCGTCCTCCCCCGCCCCTCCGTGAAGCGCTACGAAGACGACGTCGGCATCCGCCACGGCGTGACCGGTCACGGCCTCGACCGCGGCAGCGGGAAGATGCGCAGGGGGCGGGGCCTCGGCCGCGAGTGCAACGGCCGCCTCCGCTTCCCGCGCGCCGACCGGCGAGTCGCCTCTGGAGGTATCCACGAGCAGCACGTCGTGGCCGCGTTCGCAGAGCGCCAGACCCACTGCGCGGCCGGTCACGAGCGAGATCTCCCGCTCGGTGGACGTGCCCCCGTAGAGGACGGCGATTCTCACCACGAATCTCCTTTCGTGCGGTCGGGGAGCGCCCCGATCATGCGGTCTCGAGCGCCCCGGACAGCCTGTTCACGACGCGCTCTCTACCGAGAAGCTCCGCTATCTGTCCCAGCGCTGGGCCGTGAGTCGCGCCGGTGAGGGCCGCGCGTACGGGCGCGTACAGGCTTCTGCCCTTCACGTCCAGTTCCCTGCCAACTGCCGAGAGGAGCTCCTTGAACCGTTCCGTCGAGAGCCCTCCGCTCTCTCCCCGGGAGGACACGTCGCGCTCCGTCGGCTCGCCACGTCCATCCCTCCCCGCGCCGCGCTCGACAGATCCAGGAGACGCGGCTGCGGCGTCCCTCTCGACCGCCTCGAGCAGCGCGCGTATCACCCGCGCTCCCGCAGGATCGCCGATCGCGGCTCTCGCCTCGTCCCCAAGATCCCATGCTCCGTCGAAGAAGATCGACATCTCACGTGGGACGTCGGAGAGACGGCTCAGGCGTGGCCTCACCAGCTCGACCATAGCCTCGAAGCGTCTGTCGTCGGGCTCCTCGAGCCCCGCGGACGCGGCGTACTCCCGCGCCAGCGCGGCGACCCACGACAGCGGTTCCTCGCGGATGTGGTGCCCGTTCACCCAGTCGAGCTTGTCCTCGTCGAACGCGGCAGGGCTCGGTGAAACGCGGGAAAGCTCGAACGCCTCGACGAGTTCATCTCTGGAGAAGAGCTCCCTGTCGTCCGCGGGCGACCAGCCGAGGAGGGCCAGGTAGTTGACGAGCGCGCCGGGCAGATACCCGAGCTCGCGGAACTCCGCGACCGACGTGGCGCCGCGTCTCTTCGAGAGCTTGCTGCGATCCTTGTCCACGATGAGCGACACGTGGGCGAAGACGGGAGTGGAGAAGCCCAGCGCCTCGTAGACCAGCACCTGCCGCATCGTGTTCGGAAGGTGTTCCTCCGCCCGTATCACGTGGGTTATCTCCATGAGAGCGTCGTCCACTACGACCGCGAAGTTGTATGTGGGCCGCCCGTCGCTTCGCAGGACGACGAAGTCGCCGAGCATCTCGCTCCCGAACTCGACGTCCCCGCGCACGAGGTCCCTGACGAGAACGTCTCTCTTCTGCGTCCTGAACCTGACGGTCGGTCGGAGGCCCTCGGCCTCCTTCGCCGTC
>JAUWRQ010000046.1 GCA_030610515.1 Candidatus Eiseniibacteriota bacterium
CAGTCACCTCGTCGGCTCGCGCCGGCACCGCGCGTTCGCGGTCCGCTTCCTCTCCCGCTCTCTCCTGCTCCGACTCGAGCTCCCGTTCGCCGACGGGAGCTCGCACGAGCGGCCTGTCGCGGAGCCCGCCGGGTCCGAAGAGGAGCCACGCGACCGACACTGCCACGACGGCAATCACGAGAACGGCGACGCGTGCCCCGCGCCTTCTTTTCGGGCGCTCGGTTCGGGGGGCCACCAGGACGATCGGCTCGCCCTCCGGCAGGAAAGGCGACTCGTCGAGGAAGGCCGACTCCTCTGAGCCGGCCGCGGGCACGGCCTGCGATTCCGGTTTCGTCGTGGTCGCAGGTTCGAGCTCGGAGCGAGGCTCTTCCAGAGGCAGCTCCGCCCGCGTCGTCTCGACGTCCTCGGGGGGCGCATCACCTGGGTGCATGAGGGCGCTCACAACGACGGGAGCGTCCTGCGCGGGAACCGCGTCGACCGCCGGCTCCGGGCGAGTGAGAAGCACCAACGCGGGGCGCTCGACACCGGAGGCGGCCGCGTCCGTGGCCGTCGTGCACAGCGCGTCGGGGTCATCGCCCACCAACACGACGTGATCCACTGCGGGAGCCACCCGCTCCAGATATGCGGTCGGCAGCACGAGCAGCGTCAGATCGGCCTCGAGAGCGCGAATGAACTCCGTGAGCCTCTCAGGCTCCAGAGCTCTCGAGAGCGACAGAGGATGCGAGCCTGCCGTCACGACGCGAACGCCCCGCGCGAGTGTCCGGCGCGCCAGGCCGGACGCGGACACGCCGAACAGGACGCCGTCCACGAGCCCTTCCTCGCCGTCCTTCCGCAGAGGCTTGTCCATCACGGGTGTCTCGAGACTACCGTCGATGACGACGGTGGAGCGTCCCCTGTCACCCGACCACGAGGCATAATCACACGCTCTCGCGGCGGCCTGCCGTGGGTCATCGGACAGGATGGCCACAACGCCTCCCGGTCCGGGCGACGCCACGTCCTCGAGCCGGGTCGTCCACGTCGACCCCGGGTCCTCCACAAGAGGTCTCACGACCGCCATGCGGGGAAGCTCGCCGGTCAGCTCCACGACGACGGCCCCGGCGATGAGCCCGGAATCCCGCGCGTCCACGAGCTCGCTGGGAGGGGCTTCGCCGGACAGCTTCAGGAGATCGCTCATCTGTCACTCTCCAGGGCCGCGCTCACGGCCGACAGGAGAAGGACGTCCTCGTCCGGTCGCACGGTCCGCATGTCGAGTATCACGCGCTCCTCTGCGGTCCTCGCGATGACTGGGGGCGTCCCTGCGCGAAGCCTCTCCGCGAGAGCCTCCGCGCTCTGTGACGCGGGCTCGAGGGCGATGCCCACGCTCGGGACGGCGCGTTCGGGCGCCGCCCCTCCGCCGACCTTCGAAACCGTGTCGATGACCTCGAACACACACCGCTCTCCGGAGCGCTTCGTGAGATCTGCGTGGAGAAGGTGCGCCCGCTCCCGGAGGGAATCGGTGCTTCCCACGAGAGCACGAAGGACGGGTATCTCGCTCTCGGCGGTTCCGTTCATGTAGTGCTCGAGTGTAGCGGAGAGGGCCGCGAGCGTCAGCTTGCCCGGACGGACCGCTCTCATCAGAGGATTCGCGCGCATCGAGGCGATGACGCCCCGTTTCCCGAGCGCGATCCCGGCCTGAGGTCCTCCCAGGATCTTGTCCCCGCTCGCTGTGACCACGGACGCGCCGGCGGCGACGCTCTCGGACAGCGTCATCTCGCCTGAGAGGCCCAGGGATTCCGGATCCGAGAGGATCCCGCTTCCCAGATCGTGGATGAGGGGCAGCCCTCTCCGCTCACATATCGTTGCCAGCTCTCGCAGCTGCACGCGTTCGACGAACCCGACGATGCTGTAGTTGCTCCAGTGCGCCGCCATGAGGGCGGCGGTGCGATTCGTGATCGCCCTTTCGTAGTCCGAGAGATGTGTCCTGTTGGTGGAGCCGACCGCGAGCATCCGCGCGCCGCTTCTCTCGAAGACGTCTGGGAGTCGGAATGAACCCCCTATCTCTATGAGTTCGCTGCGCGAGATGACTACCTCGCGGCCGAGGGCAAGTGTGTTGAGGGCCAGGAGAACCGCGGCCGCGTTGTTGTTGGTGACGAGCGCGTCCTCGGCCCCGGTGAGCTCGCAGAGGGCCTCCCTTACGTACTCGTCGCGGTGGCCTCTCGCCCCGCGGAGCACGTCGAACTCGAGATTGGAGTATCCGCGTGCCGTTTCGGTGATGCACGCCAAAGCGCCCTCCGATAAGGGAGCTCTTCCGAGGTTCGTGTGCACGATGATCCCCGTGGCGTTGACGACGGGAAGAAGCGCCTCTCTTGAGAGCCTGCCGACCTCGCGCGCGGACGCCGAGAGCACACGCGACCGTACGGTCTCGGCCTCCACGGGACGGGCGTGCGCCTCGTCCAGCAGGGCCCTTCGGGCACCCTCGACGGCTCTGCGCACCGCCCGGACGACCAGCGGCCTCGGCAACCGGTGGAGCAGACCGGATTCCGCTAGATGACGGACGATCGCGTCTATGGAGGGAATGCCCTTGAGGGTGTCGTGCTCGCTCATGGCCTCTGGTGAACTGCCGACGCCGGGCCCAGGGGCACCGCCGGCGGCCGGGATGGTGGGACCGGAGCTCCTCGCGGGAGCTCCGCCTGTGAGTGACCGCGTCAGGATATCGCGCGCCGCGACGGGGGGTCAAGGCCTTTGCGGAGAGTCTGACGGCCGGCGACGACGGTCCCACACGCGCTCTCACCGCAATCGCCGCCACGCCTGGGACGCGATCTGCGCGCTTTCCTTGCGCGGCCCCTGCGCGGGAGCGATTCCGTCCCCGCCCGACCGGAGCCTCCGGCTGCCGTGCGGGCCGGACGGACATTGGTCGGCTGGACCCGCAGGGCCCTCTCTGCGGCGCAGCCGAACACGTCTAACGGACGACCTGTTCAGCGGTTACGGAATCGGGTGCACACGGCTGGCACGCCGCTTGCACGATTCCGTGACGGGACGTTGCGCCGCGGCGCTGCGGCGTGGCCGCTCGAGGCGAGCCTCCAACACAGGAGAACGCGGTCAGAGGGCGGCCCGCGAGGCTCGCCGAACCAGGCACTCCGACCGCCGACGCAGACCAGGGAGACGATTGCCCCCCAGGGAGGAGAAGGGAGAATGTGGGATAGACTGCTAGCGATTGTTCTTCTCGTTGTGCTGATACCGGTCTCGATCACGGCCAGATCCTCGGGAGCCGAGGATGCGGTGCCGGGCCATCACGTGCGCAGGGACAGCGGTGAGAGAAGTCCGGTGATCATCTTCTTCGACGACATGGAGGACGGAGAAGGCGATTGGACCCACGTCGATAACACGGCGCTCGCGGTTCCGAAGTTCCATCTGGACACCTACTACTCGTATGAGCGCGGCAACTCGTGGTGGTGCGGAGAGCAGAACGGGCATTTCGCCGGTGGCGACGGGTACGGGAACGACTGGGATCAGATCCTCGACCTTCCCCCGCTCGACATCTCCTCGGCCGTCTATCCGATCCTCGAGATCGCGTTCAGGTGCGACACGGAGGACTCGTACGATCTCGTCTACGTTCAGGCGGAGAGCGCAGGCGCGTACGTCGATCTCAACAGAGGCTTCAGCGGTGTCCACGCCTGGAACGCGTTCTCCGGCTACTCGGTAGGGCCCTCGACGTACGACGACCCGCTCAGAGCGCGATTCCGGTTCGTCTCGGACGTGGGTTTCTCGGACGAGGATGGGGGCTACGATTCGGACGGCGGCGCCTTCCACGTGGACGACATCCGCGTCTACGACTACTACGACGGTTCCACGCTCTTCCTCGAGGACTGCGAGACCGGTGGCCTGTGCACCGCCTCGGTCCCAGCGGCCGCCGGCGACTGGTGGCACGTGGTCAGTCGGAAGTGCATATCGTACTCGGGCACGAACGCGTGGTGGTGCGGAGACGACGGCGACACGAGCCTCGTGCCGGGTGGTCTCGACAACTCGCTCACGTCACCGCCGATCGACGTGAGCGGATCGCTGGAGTGCACGCTACGGTTCCTGGTCAACGCGCAGGTTCCGATGGACGACGACGACTTCTGGGTTGAGCAGGTCACGACGGACAACGGAGCCAACTGGTACACGACCGGCGTTTGGTGGGGCGATTTCGGTCAGTGCCGGACGTGGGGGGCCCACGGCATCAACGGTGTCGATCTCTCCCCGTATTTGCCCGGCACGATGTTCCGGTTCCGCCTGACGATGCGCACCACCTCTAACGGATGCGGCCCGTCGGCCACCGGAGGCGCGGGAGTCGGCCTGGATGACATCTGGTTGGAGGATTGGACCGGGTCCGCCATTCAGCACACTTCGTGGGGAGCGATCAAGGCGATGTACAGGTAGCCTGCGGCGCCGGTGTTCGCAACGCGCGGTGTCGCGCTTGGGAATCACCCAAGAGCGAGGGGGACGGCAGAAGGCCGTCCCCCTCGTGTGATTCGGACCCCGAAGAGAGCGGGCTCACGATCCTAGAGGTAGCGAAGCAATATGTAGACTGTCGCCAGGCCGAGACAGATCGCCGTTAGAGGGACTCCGGTTCTCGCGTAGTGGGCGAACGACAGAGGCTCCCGTTCCTTGGCGGACATCCCGGCCACGGTCATGTTCGCCGCCGCCCCCACGAGCGTCGCGTTGCCCCCGAGGCAGGCTCCGGCGGCCAGGGCCCACCAAAAGGCCGGCGCGACGTCGACGGCGCCTTCAGCAGCGAGCCGGTTCACGAGGATCTGCACGAGCGGGATGAGCACCGTGACCGTTGGAACCGCCGAGAGGAATGCGGCCGCTATCGCGGTGCCCCACAGCAGAAGAACGACCAGGAACGCCGGATTCCGCGAGACGGAGAGAAGGCCGTCCGCAAGGAACCCGACCACTCCCACCTTCTCGAGAGCTCCCACGAGGACGAAGAGACCGATGAAGAAGAAGAGAATGCCCCACTCGACCTCCAGGAGGGCTTTCTCCGGCTCCACCCTGGTGATGACGAGCAGAAGCGCCGCCCCCGCCAGCGCCACCGTTGCAGGTTCGAGCCCGAGCTCGTGATGGAACATGAACCCCACCAGCACAAGCCCCATCGTGAACAGGGACCGCTTCAGGAGCCCGCGGTCGCGAATCGCCTCTGACGCGCGCATCGACGCCAACGTCTTGGCCTTTTCCGCAGACGGTGGGGTGAAGAACTCGCGCGATCCTGACAGGCGAAGGTACAAGAGTCTTGCTCCGAGGCAGACGACGGCGAGAGGACCAAGATTGACGATGAAGTCCAGGAACGACAGCCCTCCCCCGCCTGCGGGCAGGACCGCGCGGCTCCCGACCAGGATGTTCGGAGGATCACCGATCAGTGTGGCCATCCCACCGACGTTGGCCATGACGATCTCCATGACCAGGAACGGCAACGAGCTCTTGCCGAGGAGATCGGAAACCAGGTAGACGACAGGAACGATCATGAGAACGGTGGTCACGTTGTCGATGAACGCCGAAGAGACTGCCGTGATGATCCCGAATCCCGCGAATATGAAGAAGATCCGTCCGCGCCCGACGCCCGCGACGCGCAGAGCAAGGTAGCGGAAGATGCCCGTCCTCTTCAGTATCGCTACCATCACCATCATGCCGACGAGGAGGCCGAGCGTGTTCCAGTCGATGAACTCGACGGCCTCTTCCTGAGACACGGACAGCCCCGGCAGGAGCAGAACCGCGAGCGCTCCGGCCAGGGCTATCGTTGTGCGATGGAGCTTTTCGGTGACGATGAAGTAGTAGGTGACGACGAAGAGCACCGCCACGGCGAGGACCGGATACATGACCCGCGAACCCCTTCCTGCCAGGAGCTAGTGCGTGGCGGTACCTTCCAGGTCCTCGAACTCGGGATCCTCGCTCTGCATGTTCTCCAGCATCCACCTAGCGGACTCAGCGAGCTCCGAGTCCGGGTACGCGTCGAGCATCTTCTGGAACTCGAACTGCGCAGCCTCGTAGCTCTCGAGCTCCTCGGCGTAGATGAAACCGATCATGAACTGCGCTTCCGGCGCGTGCTCGCCGTTGGGGTAGCTGAACAGGAGCTCCGAGTAGAGCGACAGTCGCTCGAGGGGATCCTCCGTATTCTGCGCTCGCGTGAAGAGCTCCTCTTCGGTCCGGACCTTCGGGCGCAGCGCGTCCTCGTTGATCGTCGCGTTGAACCTGGACTTCAGCTCCTCGTACGCGTCCTCGAAGTGCCTGCGGGTGGCGTCCGGGAGAAGCGTCTGCACGATATCCTCGCGCACCTCCTCCAGCGGTTTCGGGCCGGCATCCACCTTGTCCTCTATCCTGATGACGTGCCAGCCGCTGTCCGATCTGAGCGGGTCCGTGACCTCGCCGACGTTCCAGTCGAACAGGTTCTCGATGAACGTGGCATCCATCCCGAGGCGCGGCAGGCCGCGGCCCAAGCGTATCGAGTTCGTCAGCCCGCCCGCGTCTCTCGTCGCGGCGTCGGTCGAAATGTCGCGGGCGACCGTCGAGATCGGCTCCCCGGCGAGAACCCTGCGCCTTGCCTCGACCGCCTGGGACTTCGTGTCGGTCATCACGTGCCTGAACTTGACCCTGGCAGGCGCCTGGAACACCTCGTCGTACTCCTCGTAGTAGGCGACGATGTCATCCTCGGAGACGACGACGTTCTTCTCGATCTCCTCGCGGTAGTAGACCTGGACGACCGCCCTTTTCCTCAACGCCTCGAGGGGTTTCACAACGTCCGGGTGATTCTCGTAGCCCGCGTCGACGGCGGCTTGGTAGATGACCTCCTCCCGGACCATTCGCTCGAGGAACTCAATCCTTCCCTCGGGCGTAGCGAACTGCTGGCGGGTGTACGGAGCGAGTTCGCTCAGCTTCTGGTTGAGTTCTGTCTCGGTGATGCTGACGTGCCCGATGCGGGCGACCACGACGTCTCCGTCCTCGCCGCCGCACCCCGCCGTGATGGCGGTCAGTGCCAGGAGCGCCAGCAACAGGATCATCTGGACCTTCGTGCACATGGCTTTCACCTCTGGTTCTCAACTGCGCGCGCGCCGAGGGGCGAGCGTGCTCCACGAGCGGCTATTCCCTGATCACCCACACTTTGATCTCCGCGTCCACGTCCTTGAAGAGATGCAGCTTGACAGGGAAGACACC
>JAUWRQ010000105.1 GCA_030610515.1 Candidatus Eiseniibacteriota bacterium
CGATGCACTCCGCCGTGGTTGTCCGCTTGACGGGCAGTCGGTCGGGGTCTAGCATGGGATCATCATCCCCACACAAGAAGGAGGTCCCCGATGAGCCGGAAATTCGCTCGCAGAAGCACCGCGATCGCCCTGGTCCTTCTTCTGGCCGCGGCCCTGCCCGCGGCCGCCACCGTGATTACCGTTGCCGCGGACGGAAGCGGCACGTACACCAACATCCAGGACGGCCTCGACGCCGCGAGCCCGGGCGACACCGTCCAGGTCGCCACCGGCGTCTACGACGGCGAGCGCAACCGCGATCTCGACTTCGGGGGAGTGCCGATCACGCTCGTTGCGCCGTCCGGTCCCGCCCTGACGACGATCGACTGCGCGGCCGCAGGGCGCGCGTTCTTCTTTGGGAGCGGAGAGGACACGAACGCGATCGTGAGCGGCTTCCGCGTCACGGCTGCCCAAGCCGACACGGGGGCTGGGGTCTATTGCCGGAATGGCTCGAGCCCCAAGTTCGTCGGATGCCGCTTCGAGCAGAACAACGCGACGGTCTGGGGCGGCGGCCTGTGCTGCGCGGCTTCGTCGCCGGTCGTCCGCGACTGCGAATTCATCGAGAACGTCGTCTCGGGTGGGACGTACCCCTACGGGGGCGCAATCGCGTGCCGGTCGGGCGCAGCACCGCTCATCTCGGATACCGACTTCGATGGGAACCTCTCGCAGCATATGGGAGGAGCCATCTACCTCAACGCATCACCGGCGACCTTCGTTCGCTGCGATTTCACGAACAGCAACATAGGTACGCAGGGGAACGCCGGCGCGTGCGCCGCGCTGGTCTCCACGAACGTGGCTACGTTCACCGACTGCACGTTCCGGGAGAACGGCCTCACGCAGACGGCTGTCGGAGGCGGCATCTACGCATCCGGCTCGACCGTTGCGGTCACGAACTGCGAGTTCATCGGCAACAGAGCCGGATCAGGCGGCGGAATCCACTTCGCGACGAGTTCGTCGGGCACTGTCACGGGCTCCACGTTCGCGGACAACGACAGCAGCTGGTCGCTTGCGGCCGGGATCTCGTTCTTCTCCGGCTCCGAGCCGACGGTGTCCGGGTGCACGTTCGTTTCGAATCGCGTCTACCACATGGCCTTCAGGGATGCCTCACCTGCAGTCGAATATTGCATTCTCGCGTTTGCGACCGGCGGGGGGACCGTCCACTGCGACCAGGGAGCGGCTCCAGCCATAAGTCACTGCTTCATCTACGAGAACGCTGGGGGCGACTCTCTGTGCGGCGGGAGCTTCCACGACAACGAGTGGGCCGACCCAGTGTTCTGCGGCGTCGACGTGGGCACCTACGCGCTCTGCGCGGACTCGCCGTGTCTGCCGGGTGTGACCTGGCCTGCTCTCGTCGGGGCGCACGGCCAAGGATGCGGTGCGTGCGGCAGCGCCGTCGAGCCCGTCACTTGGGGCGCCATCAAGGCGGGGTACAGATAGACCGCGGGTGAACGGGTGCAGCCTCATGCACATCGCCAATGACCATCGCGGAGCCGCCGACCTCCGGTTCGCGGAATCCAATCTCAATGCCCGGCGCCGGCTTCTGCGCCTGCGCGTCCTGACATACGCGCTCGGTGTTGCCTGTGTCGTCACGCTCGCCTCCTGTGAGCAGGGGCCGCGTCGCCTGAGCGCGTCGCAGGCGCGATACCGCTGCGCTCTCGTCAATGCGATTCGGATTACCGACCGCCCGAGAGAGATCGCCGCCGCGGACCTCGACGGTGACGGCATAGATGAGGAGATCAAGCTCGGACTGTCCAGAGGAGGAACGTCCTACCTGCACATCGCACGCGTGGCGGAGGACCGTCACTACGCCCTCCTTACGAAGAATTTCTTTTCCTCGGCCGGTCTGGCCGGCGTCATCGATGTGACCGGTGATGGGGTTCCCGAGTTGATCTGGTGGGAGCAGCTGGATCGCGAGCGGCTTCGCGTCTCCGTCTCCGGGATCACGCTGGGCGGTGGCGCCGCGAAGGATTCCACTCTGTACGAGTTGCACCTCGGCACGGACGGGCGACTTCTGCCCGATGGGGGATGGGCAGGCGGGTTCCTCGTCAGGGGCTCATTCGATCTCGATTACGATGGAACGCCGGACATCCTCGCCCTGGCAGTGAACACAGGCATATTGCTGAAGCCGAGAGGCGTGTGGTTCTGGGATCTCAGGAGAGGCGAGCTGTCGGCGCGAGTACCCACGGGGGCCACTCCGTCCGGGGCGGCCACAACAGCCGACATCGACGCGGATGGGATCGACGATCTGATCATGGGCCTCGAGTCCCCCGGGAACGGAGTCACTGCCGGGGACTGGGATGATGGACACTCGTACGTTGTGGCCCTCGACACCGACGGTTCCATTCTCTGGTGGAACGAGCTGGGCGGCTACTCCAGCAAGATCGACCTCGCCGTCGGAGACCTGGACGGTGACGGGGCCCTTGAGATCGCGACGGTGGTCGGGGGGCATTCGGAACAGAGCGCCGATGCCTTCAGGCTATCCGTGTGGCGGGGCGCCGACGGTCAGCTGCTTGCGGAAAGGCGCCTCGGGTGTTCGGTGAACTCTGTAGCGACTATCTCTCGCGAAGCGGGAACGAAATTGTTCGTCGGATCCTCCGACGGCTTCATCCGCCGCCTCGGTTGGGCAGACGGCGGACTCTCGATCGAAGCGGAACTCGATTGCGGGGACGCGGTCGAATGCGTGCGCGTGATTCCCATGGAGTCAGCCTTCGTGGCGGAACGCGTCGCCGTCGCCACCGTTAAGGGGGACATCGTCGTCCTGGACAAGGACCTGGAGCCGCTCGCGCTCATGCACACCGGAGAGAGCATCGGCTGCGGAGGTGTTCTCAGGCCGACGGTGCTATCAGTGGACGGAGAGCCCATGGCAGGTCTCATGGTGCTCACAGGCACCAGCGTGCGGAGGCTCCAGCTCGTACGGCGGCCGCTCCCGTTCTGGATGACGGTCACGCTTCCGCTCGCGGCGATTCTCGTGGCGCTCGGTGCCGTGCGGCGGACGCGGCGCATGACGGTCGCGTGGCTCAGGAGACGGCTCCTTCCGCGCAAGAGCCGCGGGGAAACCCTCGACGGCCTGCTCGACTCGCTGACCGCGGCGAGTCACGGGAAGCTGGCCGCGACGTCGACGCTCCGGAGATTGCGGGAGCAGTTCCGGATGCTGCAGCACTACGAGGGCACCGCGCCCGGAGCGTTCCGGCAGCGCTTTGATCAGACCACGCGCGACGTCCACGACGTTTGCCTGCCGGGGGTTGCCGCTATCGTCGAGGGTGCGGAGCGGCTCGGCCTGGTCGTCGGGCACACCGCCTCGCTGCGTGCGAGCGTGGAGCGGATAGAGAAGATGCTGGGAGAATTCCCACACGGTTCTCTTTCGAGAGTGGGGGCAACGGCGCTCGGTGCGCGCCTTGACGGTATTCTGCCGAACGTGGAGGAATCGCTTGTGGCCATCCGGAAGGCCGCCGAGCACGAGAGGTCTTCGGACGCGGGCGTCGAACTGGACAGGGTTCTCAGCGCGCGCGCCCCGGAGCTTCGCAAGCAGAATGCGGACATCCAGGTGGACGGGCGCGACTCGATCACCGGGGTCCGCGTCCTTGGAAGGCCGGGCGAAGTATCGTTCGTTCTTGAGAACCTCATCGCAAACGCCATCGACGCGGTCCGAGGCCAGAGCGTCCGGCGCATACATCTGTCGGCTTCCCTCGACTCAGGCCACGTGGTGGTGAGGGTTGCGGACACCGGCAAGGGCATAGCCGCGGAGGACCACGCGCGCATCTTCGACGCCGGTTTCACCGACAAGGCATCGGGTGGACACGGGCTGTCGCTGAGTAGGGACATGCTGTCGAGACGTGGCGGTTCCATCAAGCTCGTCGAGTCCGCGCCGGGTGGTGGAGCAACCTTCGAGGTTCGATTCGCCATTTGCAGGAGCTAGCTATGGCTGACAAGAGGCCCAGAGTACTCTTCGTCGATGACGAGACCGGATTCGCGGAAGACATGGCCGCGCTCGTGTCGGACGAATTCCGATGCGACGTCGTGGGCGACCCCGTATCGGCCATGCGGCAGTTCCAGCGGTTCTCGTACGATCTGGCTCTCCTCGACATCGATCTGCAGCACGATACCGACGGCATCGGTCTGCTCAAACAGATGAAGGAGCAGGACTCATCCGTCCCCGTCGTGATGCTCACGAAGACCGCCGACCTGTCGGCGATCATCGAGAGCGTCAAGTGCGGGGCCTTCTACTATGTTCTCAAGGGGGCCGACCCGTCGATCCACGATCTCATGCATGTGGCTCGTCTGGCAATCGAGGACGCGCGGCTCAGGCGGGCCGTCTCGCGATTCGAGGAGGAAGAGCGGGACGTGTGCGACGGTATTGTGGGAAGCAGCCCGGCGACGAGGGGGCTCAAGGATGAGATCGCGAAGGTGGCGGGGCTGGACTGCGCCGTGCTCATCACGGGCGAGTCGGGAACGGGGAAGGAGCTCGTCGCGCGAGCCCTGCACGCGGCCGGCGGCCGGGCTTCGCGCGGTCGGTTCGTGGCGGTCAATTGCGCCGCGTTCCCGGACCGGCTCATCGAGAGCGAACTCTTCGGTCACGAGAAGGGCGCGTTCACCGGAGCCGACAAGCGGAGGATAGGCAAGTTCGAGTACGCGGCGCGGGGGAGCATCCTCCTTGACGAGGTTGGTGATATGCCCTCCGGTGGCCAGGCAAAGCTCCTGAGAGTGCTGCAGGAGAAGTGCTTCGAGAGGGTGGGGGGTAACCAGACGGTCGAGACCGACGCGCGGGTGATTTCCTCGACGAACCGCGACTTGGCCGAGCGCATACGGTTGGGGGACTTCCGGGACGACCTCTATTATAGGCTCGCCGAGTACGTCATCCACGTTCCGCCGCTTCGTGAACGCCCGGAGGACATCGCCGACATCGCCGTGTACCTGGTAGCTGGGCTGGGCGAGCAGGTCGGGCGGAAGGACATGGGAGTATCGCAGGCCGCCCTGGATGCGCTGAGCGGGCGAGACTGGCGCAGGAACAACGTGCGGGAGCTAAGAAACGTGCTGCTCGCCGCCATGATCAGGTGCGACGGTGACACGGTCCAACCGGCTCATCTCTCGTACGACAGTTACGAGTTCGCGGAGCACCCACCAACGTACGAGGAGGCGAAGCAGGAGACCGTCGACCAGTTCAAACACCGCTACCTGACCCACCTGCTGAGGCTCACCCGAGGCAACGTGGCGGCCGCCGCGGAGATGGCCGGCATCCAGCGCACCACGTTCCACCGGCATCTGACCGAGATCGGCGTGGACGCGAAGGCGTTCAGGGAGTAGCTCGCGCGTGGGCAGCCGGAGGTGTCTCCACCCGCTGCTCTCGGGGGCAGGCCGGCGGGCAAGCGTGGCGGCCGCAGCGAGGACGCCCGGCCCCGGGGGAAGAAAGCCTCTTGACGACAGTTTCGTTGACCCGTATAATTCTAGGAAA
>JAUWRQ010000135.1 GCA_030610515.1 Candidatus Eiseniibacteriota bacterium
TATTCCCGACGATTGGGGCACGGCCGTGAACGTCCAGGCGATGGTCTTCGGGAACATGGGAGACGGGAGCGCTACCGGAGTTGCATTCACGCGTGATCCCGCCACGGGAGAGAAGGTCTTCTACGGCGAGTACCTGCCGAACGCGCAGGGCGAGGACGTCGTCGCAGGCGTCAGAACGCCCCGTCCGATCAACCTCGCACAGAAGAAGGAGGGCGACGAGGAGTCGCTCGAGGAGTTCATGCCGGAGACCTACCGTGAGCTCGACTCGATTCGTGAGAAGCTCGAGCGACACTACACCGACACGCAGGACATCGAGTTCACGATCCAGAACGGGCGACTGTGGATGCTTCAGACGAGGACGGGGAAGCGTACCGCGGCCGCCGCGGTGAGGATCGCCGTGGAGATGGAGGTCGAGGGCCTGATCGACAGGAAGACCGCACTCTTGAGGGTCGACCCGGATCAGATAGGACAGCTTCTCCACAAGCGGCTCGACCCGAAGGCCGAGTACGAGGTTCTCACGACGGGCCTCCCTGCATCGCCTGGTGCCGCCGTCGGACAGGTCGTCTTCACCGCGGAGGACGCGGTCAAGTGGGCCGAGGACGGGCACAAGACCATCCTCGTGAGGGAAGAGACGTCGCCGGAGGACATCGACGGCATGGATGCGTCCGAGGGGTTCCTGACTGCACGCGGAGGAATGACCTCACACGCTGCCGTCGTGGCGCGCGGCATGGGCAAGTGCTGCATCGCAGGCGCGGGCTCCCTCGACATCGACTACGCTGCCAGAACGTTTGCCGTAGGCGGGACGATCGTGAAGGAGGGTGACTGGATAACGCTCGACGGCTCGGCCGGGGAGGTCATCCTGGGCGAAGTCGCCACCGTCGACAGCGAGCTCTCTGACAACTTCACGACGCTCATGGAATGGGCGGATGAGTTTCGCCAGCTCTCCGTGCGCACGAACGCGGACACGCCGGAAGACGCCGTTCGCGCGAGGGAGTTCGGCGCCGAGGGCATAGGGCTTTGTCGTACTGAGCACATGTTCTTCGGCGACGAGCGCATCAGGTTCATCCGCGCGATGATCATGTCGGCCACGCCTGAGGAGCGCAGAGGCTGGCTCGAGAAGTTGCTTCCGTTCCAGCGCGAGGATTTCCAAGGCATCTTCGAGGCGATGGAGGGGCTTCCGGTCACGATCAGGCTCCTCGACCCACCGCTGCACGAGTTCGTGCCGCAGACTGCCGCCGATATCGAAGAGCTGGCGCGCGAGCTGGGGAAGGACCCGGTGGAACTCAAGGAACGCGCATCAAGCCTGCACGAGACGAATCCGATGCTCGGTCACAGGGGCTGCAGACTCGGGATCTCCTACCCCGAGGTCTACGAGACGCAGACCCGCGCCATATTCGAGGCGGCGTGCGACGTTGCGAAGAAGGGCATCGACGTCAAACCCGAGGTCATGATCCCGCTCGTCGGGGAGCCCAAGGAACTCTCGATCCTGCGCGAGCTGGTCGAGCGGGTGGCCGAGGAGGTCATCGCGGAGAAGGGACAGGCCATCGATTACCTCGTAGGCACCATGATCGAGATCCCGAGAGCCGCGATCGTTGCGGACGAGATCGCAGAGCACGCGGACTTTTTCTCCTTCGGCACGAACGACCTCACGCAGATGGCGTACGGGTACAGCAGGGACGACGCGGCGGTCTTCCTGAAGGAGTATCTCAAGAAGGGCGTCCTCCAGAAGGACCCGTTCCAGTCGCTCGACACGCGGGGAGTCGGTGCGCTCATCAAGATGGCTGTCGAGAAGGGCACGCGCGTCAACGATGGACTGCACGTCGGCATCTGCGGAGAGCACGGGGGCGACCCGGAGTCGATCAACTTCTGTCACCACGCCGGGCTCGATTACGTCAGCTGTTCGCCGTACCGCGTACCGGTCGCGCGACTCGCCGCGGCTCAGGCGGTGTTGCGCGCGAGAATGAGGTCGCTCATGTAGAGGCCGGCGCTCATGTAGAGGCCGGCTGTCGTCCGAGCTTGACGAATGCGGACGACGGGCGCTAGAATTCGCTTGCAGATTTCAGTTCGTGGCCGGTCTCTCGTTTCCTCTTCCACGTTGACGGATTGGGTGAGTGTCGTGAAAAAGCTCGCATTCGCTCTGCTTCTTCTGCTCCTCTGCGCCTCGCTGGTGTACGGGCTCAGCGTGGGGGATTTCTGGGAGACGGTCAGCAACGGTGTCATGATCTGCCTGACATGTATCGGAGTGGCATGAGCGGAGCCCGGGCGTAAAGCTGCGGCTCCGCTTCGCTTGCGGACGGCCCTCCTGGAGGCTTAGCATCTCTTGAAACGACGCATCGTCCAGTTCATCTCGCTCCTCATGAGCAACTCGTTCTTCGCGTCGATTCCCACGGCGTCCTTCTATCAGGGGAATCTGAAGGGCGCGTGCGTTCCCATCCTCAACTGCTACGCGTGTCCGCTCGCGTGGGGTTCGTGTCCGATCGGGACGCTCCAGCACTTCATTATCGTGCGCGCCCTGCCGTTCTATCTCATCGGTGTTCTCGGACTGATCGGCCTCTTCCTGGGGCGCTGGCCCTGCGGATGGCTATGCCCGTTCGGGTGGTTGCAGGAGATCCTGTACAAGATCCGCTCGCCGAAGCTCCGATCGCCCGACTGGCTCCGGCACATGAAGTACGTCTTCCTGGTCGCTCTCGTTGGGTTCGTGGCGTGGTTCACCTATGAGCCGTGGTTCTGCAAGATATGTCCGGCGGGGACGCTCGAGGCCGGACTGCCGTGGCTGTGGTGGAGCGCGCGTGGGTCCATGTTCGCGGAGGGCATGGATTTCACGACCTGGATGTTCTCGCTCAAGATCGTCATACTCGCTGTGGTCGTCGTCTTCGCGATTCTGATACAGCGACCGTTCTGTCGATTCGTCTGTCCTTTGGGCGCGATCTTGGGTATGATGAACAAGGTGAGTCTGCTTCAGCTCGACTACGACCTCGACAGCTGCGCGATCGCTTACGCGAAGGGCTCCGAGTTCGAGAACTGCGCCAGCTGCATGCACTGCTCACGCAACTGCCCGATGGGGCTCAAGGTCCCGGAGCAGCGCGGTAGCGTCGACTGCATCCGTTGCATGAACTGCACGAGTTACGGTTCGGTGCTCTGGCGGTTCGGGGTTGGGCCGCCTCGCGACCGGACCGGTGAGACGGTAGCCGCGCCCGTGCCCGATGCGGACGCGGCGTCCGAGCCGGGGGCGGCCGCCTGAGGCTCGGCAAACACGCCCAAGGGGGCATGAAAATGGAACCCGCCGCCGGCATCACCGAGCGGCTGGTGGAACGCCTGAGTTGCGCCGCGAGGATGACTATCCTCACGGGCGCGGGCGTCTCGCACGAGAGTGGGGTTCCGACCTTCAGAGGGGAAGACGGGCTCTGGGGCAAGTACCGCGCGGAGGAGCTGGCCACCTGGCGCGCCTTCGAGGCGGATCCGGAGCTTGTCTGGCGGTGGTACGATTACCGCCGGCAGCTCATCGCGGACGTGAATCCCAATCCAGCTCACCTCGCGATCGCTCGCCTCGAGTCGGCCTGCGACAGCGTCGTCCTCGTGACGCAGAACGTCGATGGTCTGCACGCGAGGGCCGGGAGTACCGCCCCGGTAGAACTGCACGGCAACATCTGGCGCGCGCGATGCACGCGGGAGCAGACCACACTGCATCTTCCGGACAACCCGCTTTCCGAGATCCCACCGCTTTGTCCCAAGTGCGGCTCGCTCCTGCGTCCGGACGTTGTGTGGTTCGGGGAGCCGCTTCCGAACGACGCGTACGAGCGGGCCGACGAGGCCGCGTGCTCGTGTGACGCGATGCTTGTCGTGGGAACGTCGGCCATGGTTCGTCCCGCGGCCTCTCTTCCGTTGGTCGCGAAGCACAACGGGGCCCTGGTTGTCGAGGTGAACGTGGGCCTCACTCCCATCTCCGCCTTGATCGACGCAACGCTCGTTGGGAAGGCGGGAGATGTGCTGCCCGAGCTCGTCGACCGGATTCTCGAGCACACCGGAGGCTCGAAGTCCCCGTCCTCCGCGGAGGCAGCGGAGACGACCAGCCGCTAGGCCCTCACCGCGCTCCACTAAGGTCCCGCCCATCCTTGACCGACCAGTCGCGCTCTGCTAGCTTCTTCTCTACTCCTATTGATCCTCAGGACTCAACAGGGGTGATCGGGTGCCCGCGCCTCGAGGCCCGGCGCACACGGGCACCCGCATTTCGCCCACGGCGCCGGCTCTTGCGCCCTGACGCCTCCCAAGGAAGGCCCGATGCGACGATATCTACCTGCGGTGGCTCTACTGACGGTCCTTCTCATGACGTTCGGCTCGGCAGCCAAGACATACAATACGCCCACGATCGACGGGCGTGTGGAGCAGAGCGAAATCGACTGGGATGCGGACGAGTGGGGCGTGGACGACCCGGCCGACGACGGGCGCTGGTACCCGAGCGACCCGGACCTCGATGACCTCTACGTGACCTGGAGCGCCGACTCACTGTTCGTGGGCATCACGACCCAGCGAGGCCCAGGCGGATACGGCATCGGGTACCTTCTCTTCATAGACACCGACGCCCAGAACGGGATCACCGGTGCTGTCGATTTCACGAACGCGGATTTCTACGGCCGCAGGATCACGTTCAGCACGATGGGCGCCGACGTCGTCATGGGTGGCTGGGCGAATCAGGGCGAGTTCCCGATGAGCCCGGACTTCAAGTTCTGCAGTGATCCGACGGCGACGACTCCCCTGGAGAATGTCGTCTACGCGGCGAACCCCGGTCTCCTGCACATGGAGTTCGGTGTGGCGTGGAGCGACCTGTTCGGAGGCGGCGCCCGCACCGTTCCCGAGGGAACGACGTTGCGATTCATAGCCGCGATCGTGGGCGGGGGCAGCTCGGGTGCGTACGACGCCATGCCCACGTCGACCACGGGCATCGAGTCGACCCCGGGCACGCCCTGGGATGCCTACACGGATCTTGATGTCTACTACGAGGTCGTGGTGGACGGTAACGCGGACGGCGTCCCGGA
>JAUWRQ010000223.1 GCA_030610515.1 Candidatus Eiseniibacteriota bacterium
GCAGGAGACCGTCGACCAGTTCAAACACCGCTACCTGACCCACCTGCTGAGGCTCACCCGAGGCAACGTGGCGGCCGCCGCGGAGATGGCCGGCATCCAGCGCACCACGTTCCACCGACACTTGGCCGAGATCGGGGTGGATGCGAAGGTGTTCAGGGAGTAGCTCGCGCGTGGGCAGCCGGAGGTGTCTCCACCCGCTGCTCCCGGGGGCAGGCCGGCGGGCAAGCGTGGCGGCCGCAGCGAGGACGCCCGGCCCCGGGGGAAGAAAGCCTCTTGACGACAGTTTCGTTGACCCGTATAATTCTAGGAAAGCCTAATAGACAGGGATGGAGACAGTCGCATGGGCACACGCCCGGAGATCAGCGAGAGCCAGGAGGATTACCTTGAGGCGATCCTCGGGATCATCGAGGAGAAGGAGGCGGTCCGCGCCAAGGACATCGCCTCGCGCCTCGGCGTGACGAGTCCGTCGGTCACGGGAGCCCTCCATTCCCTCGGCGAGAGTGGTCTCGTGAACTACGTTCCCTATGACGTGATCACTCTGACCGAACGGGGGAGGAAGCTGGCGGAGGACGTGTCGCGTCGCCACAGGCTGCTGCGCGACTTCCTGACGGGAGTCCTCGGCGCGACAGTCAAGGAGGCTGATGAGGCCGCGTGTCGAATGGAGCACGCACTGTCACCCCGACTTGTGAGGAAGCTCACCAGTTTCATGAAGTTCACGAGGATGTGTCCTGGAGGAGACGAAGATTGGATCTGCGGAATCGTGAGAGCATTCGGAGAGGTGAAAGATCCTGAAGCCTTCAGAAAGTGCATAGAGCAGTGCGTCGAGGCGCACCGAGAGCCTGTGAGCGGACGGCGGTCGAAAAAGGGGTAGGCGGAGGCTGGTGAACGGGGGCCCGTGTTGGCTCCCATTCTTCTTATCACTAATGTTAGGCAAGGCGAACATTTCGTGGGCAGGCGAGAGTTGAGAAGGGAGCGAGAGATGAGAAAGGAGCGACAGATGAAATTGCTGGCTGCGATCATCGGGATCACGTGCGTGGTCGGGTCCTCGACGTTCGCGTGCGCGCAGGAGTTCGGCGGCGTCCAGGGCCGTGTCATTGCTGCCGAGACGGGCGTGCCCCTGGCGTTTGTGAATGTCACTGTTCGGGGGACCGTCAGCGGAGGGATCACCAGTCGGAAGGGCGAGTTCCACATCCCGAACGTGAGGGTGGGCTCGTTCGAGATCATGGCCTCGATGATGGGCTACGAGACGGTGACGAAGACGGTCGTCATCAACGCCGACCGAACCGCCACGGTCGAGTTCGAGCTCTCGGAGACGGCCATTGAGATGGAGGAGGTAGTGGTCACCGGCACGAGGACGACCCGCTACGTGAAGGACGTGCCGGTCCGCACCCAGGTCATGACGCGGCAGTCGATCGAGGACGCCGGTGCATGCGACATCTACGAGGCCCTCGATGGGACCCCGGGGGTGCGCGTGGAGCAGCAGTGCCAGTTCTGCAACTTCAGCCAGATCCGGATGCTGGGGCTCGGACCCGATCACACCCAGGTGCTCGTGGACGGCCAGCCGGTCTACTCGGGGCTGGCCGGCGTCTACGGCCTTCAGCAGATGGGCACCGCGTCGATCGATCGCATCGAGGTCGTCAAGGGTGCCGGGTCGTCGCTCTACGGAAGCGGCGCCATCGCAGGTGCCGTCAATCTGATCACGCGCACTCCCAGACCTCAGCCAGAAGCTGGCATCACACTCGAGTTCGGTGAGCACGCGACGCAGCGCTACGAGTTCTCGGCGTCCCAGCAGTTCGGCTCCGCTGGCCTCGTGGTCTTTGCGCAGAAGAACAGGGGCGACGCGATCGACCAGACCGGCGACGGGGTCGGCCGAGACAACGTCTTTCATCCCGACGACATCTCCGACAGAGTGCGTACGGACCTCACGACGGGAGGGTTCAACGCGATCTTCGACGGCGTTCTCTTGATGGACAGGGTCATCGTCAGGGGTCGAGCGCTCCACGAACTCAGACAGGGCGGCGAGCTCTACAACGAGGACTACGATGTTCCCGAGGATGTCTATCAGAACCCGTTCACGTCAGGCACCGAGCGGATCATCACCGACCGCTACGAAGGAGAGGTCTCGCTTCACAAGGACTTCGACCGCGGGAACGGGCTTGATCTCTCGCTCGCCTACGCCCGTCACGACCGGAACGCTACGAACGACACGTTCCTGGGCGACTACGAATCGGTCCACGGCGAGCTTCCCGCGGTGGATCTGCTTCGACCGTACCTGGCGACGGAGGACCTCTGGTGTGTGAACGCGAACTACCGGCACTCGGTCCTCGGAGGGCATCGCCTCCTCGCGGGCATACAGCTCGCACAGGACCGCCTGGAGGAGTCCGGGATGTACGTTGTCGTCGACGAAGAGGACGAGAACCACGGCGACGCCTACCGGTCGACGAGCGAGAAGCACGCCACGGACATCGGTGTGTACCTTCAGGACGAGTTCGCGGCGAGCGATGCGCTGGAGTTCGTCTTCGGGCTCCGTTACGACAGGCATTCCTCCGAGGACGAGTTCCGCGGATCGGGAAGCGTCGCTCCGGAAGGAGTGCCGAGCGTCCGGTACGAGGAGTCAGCCGTCAGCCCACGCGCGGCCGTTCGGTTCAACGCGACCGAGCGGCTGGCGCTCCGAGGAAGTGTTGGGACCGGCTTCCGCGTGCCGTACGGCTTCTCGGAGGACCTCCATCTCTGCAGCGGATCGCCGAGGGTCTGGAAGGGCGGCGACCTCAAGCCGGAGAGGTCGGTGAGCTACAGTGTGTCGGCGGACTACTACGGGGAACGCCACTCCCTGGGAATCACGCTCTACCGGGCTGACATGCGAGACAAGATAGGTCTCGTCGACGCGGGCGAAACGGCCGCTGCCGGTGGGTACACGTATGAGTGGGAGAACATCGATGACGCGTTCGTCCAGGGGATCGAGCTCGAGGGTCGGTACCGGGTGACCGATGCGTTCGTGCTCGACGCGTACGCCACGGTCGCTCAGGGCGAATACGAGGACGAGCGTGAGGATTGGCTCGGGACCGAGTACGAGCGCGAGAGCATCTACGTCTCGAGGCTTCCCAAGTACACCACCGGGCTCAAGGTCGAGTACCGGCCCGCGCGGTGGAGCATCGTCATGGATGCCGATCTCCAGGGGCCGCTCTACATCGACTACTTCGCGGATGGTGAGGAGCCGACGAAGATCAAAGAGGCGGAGACCTTCGTGATCGTCGACGCCAAGGTGGCGCGCGAGGTGTTCGACGGTGTCAAGCTGTTCATCGGCGCGCGGAATCTGACGGACTACGTCCAGGAGGAGAAGCACACAGACGATGCGGCGTTCATGTACGCGCCAGTGTACGGGCGGATCTTCTACGGCGGGATATCGGTCGATTTCTAGGCCCGTCGTGGCACTGGCAGTCAGACGTCGGGACGGCGGGCGGTCGTGGGCTTTCTGCCGTCGGACACGGTGCGGTGTGGGCTAGTGACTCAGTGGCTGGCGACATGGCGCGGTCACTGGAGCATGTCCAGGCGCACGGCCAAGACCGTGAGAGCGTAGGATATCCCCAGCGCGATCAGGGGCGCTGCCGCCCAGACCGAGA
>JAUWRQ010000044.1 GCA_030610515.1 Candidatus Eiseniibacteriota bacterium
AACTATCGCCGCTCTCACGTTCTCCTCCGTAGCGAGTGGGACCCGCACGCGTCTGCCCGCGCGACCGCAGCGACGCTCCAACAAGAAACGCGGCCACCCTGAGTCTGGGTGGCCGCGGGCCTGGCATGACTCGGGCGGATTCTCCCAGAAGAAGCTGCTCCCGTCAACCCCGTGCGGGCCACAGGGTGTCCCCTATCGCAAGGCCCTTGTGTCAACCGCGAACCGCGCACGCCAAGGGGCCCCGTTGTAGGGGCCTTCCGGGACCACCATCAGGCACGCTCCTTGCATCCTTGACTGCTGAAAGAAACATGCTCGGCGCGCGGGCGCGCCGGCAGGTAGCTCCCCGGGGGAGGAAGGAAATGTTGGTTCCCAAGCACGTTCTGGTCGCGGAACGCGACGAGCAGACGCGGGCCCTCGTGGCAGGCGCCTTCAGGGCGTCCGGATACGCCACGACGGAGGCCGCGACGGGACGTGACGCGCTCAGGTCGATCCAGGCCGAGCGACCGGACGTCGTGATCGTCGGACTCACGCTTCCCGACATTGGCGGCCGCGACCTCGCGCGCATCCTCGCGTCGAACGGCGACCACGAGCCCATCAGAACCATCGTGGCCGCGGAGGCGGGCACGCCGATCGAAGAAACCGCGCAGCAGGGCGTGGCTCCCGAGATGTCGATCGCTCGCTGGAATCACGTCGACGTACTCGTGACGCTCGTCAACGAGATGTTCGACGTGTCCGAGGGGCGGGACCCGGAGCGGTTCAGAACCACGATCACCTGCGGCGACGTGACGATCGACCCGAGCTCGACGACCGTGGAGGTCAACGGGGTCCCGGTCGACCTCACGAAGAAGGAGTTCCAATTCCTGCACGTCCTGGCCGTGAACCAGGAGCGCACGTGCACGCGCGAGGAACTCAGGAGGCTGGTCTGGGGCGGAAGCACGGACGTCATCGGTCGGACGGTCGATGTGCTGGTGAGCAGGCTGCGTTCGAAGCTGACGGCCGCCACCGGACGTGAGGTCGTCTCGACCGTTCGCGGGATCGGCTACAGGTTCATCGGGTAGGACGGACACCGACTCGCAGGCGGCGACCCAGGACCAGCGACGCCGCTAGTGTAGAGAGGGCGGGACCGCCGCGTGGCGTGTCCCGCCCTTCGTGTTACCTCTCCGTGTCGAACGTCAGACGGCCGCGATCACCACGCTGGGCTCCCGATCAACCCCGAGTGCCTCTGCTGCTCCGGTCCGACCTACATCACGTCCTCGTACGTGCGCTTGACCTCGGCGATGAAAAGGCTCGAGTCGAGCCCGTCGTACCCCAAGATCCGCGCGATCTCGTCCGGGCACAGCTCCGCGCCGTACGACCAGAGCTCCTTCAGGAACTCCCCCGCCTCGGCGGAGTCCCACCAGTTCTTCCCGAACCTCTCGACGAGCACCGCCCTGACCTGCGCGGCCAGGAACCATGCCTCCAGATAGTTGACGCCGTAGAACCCCTCGTCACTCGAGAGGTAGCCGAACTCGGGACGCTCGAGCGGGACGAGCCTCGACTCCTCCATCAGCGAGCCGTATGCCTCCACGAGTTCCTCGCTCGAGAACCCACCGCGATGGAGCAGCCGCTCATAGCGGAAGAGGCCGGCGTAGTACCTGGCGCTCCCGAGGTCGCTCAGGAGCTGCTTCCGGAGGAATCGCTTTCTCGCTGACGGATCGGTGATGAGCTCGTTCTCCTCGAGAAACATGGGGTTGGAGAACAAGCTCTCCGGGACGTAGGCGTTGGTCTCAGTCGTCCCGTAGTCGCCGAGCCGTCTGAACTCGTACTCGGTGACCTCCACGTGCGCGTCGTGCAGCGCGTGACCCATCTCGTGGAAGAGGCTCTGGTAGTCGCTCACCCCGCCGGCCGGCTTGACCAGTATGCGCACGTCCTCGCCAGGGACGATGCCGTAGCTCGCGGGCCTGGGTTCCTTCTCGGGACGGTCCTCGGAGTCGATGTGAATCATGGAAAGCTCGTCCAGGTCGATGCCCATGCCGAGCAGCGTCCTCTTGAGGAGCGGCAGCGCCCCGTCGGATGGGAAGTACTCGTCGAACTCCGCTCCCCGGAAGATCCGCCCGCGGTCGTAGTCCGCGATCTCGGTCACCGGGACGCCGAAGACGTCCTCCGCAGCGTCATTCGTCAGGGTCCAGTAGATGTCGCGGGTCTCCTCGAGGAAGGCGATGACGCTGTCCTCGAGATCGTCGTGGTCGATGCACCGCCGCTCGGACTCGAAATCGTCGAGATCGGCGAACCCGTACTCCATGAGCCTCTCGCGCGTAAGGGAAACGAGATCGGCACGGAGGGGATTGGTCCTCTCCACGTCGAACTCGCCCATGGCAAGGTAGAGGCTCTCACGAAGGTCGCTGTCCGTCTCATTGTACAGACGGATACCGGCGTCCCTGTAGGCCAGCTCCTCCCCCGCCACCGTCACGACTCCCGAGGACTCGATGTCCAGGATCCCGTCCTCGATCGCTGCGAGGTCCTGCCACACGACCGTGCCGACGATGTCGTAGTAGAGATAGCTGAGCTGCTTGCGGGTCCTGGGATCGGGCGCGTCGTCGCGCCTCTCCGCCACGTAGCGGGCGAGTAAAGGGTCAGCCAGGTCGTCGTAGTCGGCCATGATCTCGGCCATCCTCGACTCCTCGCCGTACGCGTCCGAGTCGTAGTAGGCCTCGAGGATCCGCGTTGTCATCTCGTCGGCGCGGGCCCTGACGAACTCCAGGTCGTAGCGCTCGCCGCATCCCACCGCCAGAATGCACACGGCCAGGACAAGAGCTGGGACAAGGATGCCCCTTCTCATCTTAACGAAGCTCCTTCTGAGTCATGTGGAACAGCCAGGCCTCACCTGCTACCTGTACTGCGACTTGATGACGCCCCAGGAAGTCTCAGTCTGGTCGTGGACGGACCCGGCGGCGCAGGGCAGATACGTCGTGATGAGGACGGGGTCGCTCGTCCCGTCGACCGTCACTTGCCACGGACCCAGCACCTCACTCCCACCGCCCTCGTGCCGTTTGGTGAGGGTAACCGTGTACTCGCCGGGGTCGAGACCGCCGATCACGATCGAGACATTGAAGCAGCACACGCAGTTGCATCCGCCCGGTGGGTCCAGGTGCTCCCACTCGACGATCTCGATCGAGAAGCCCTCCTGATAGACCTCGAAGCCGAGCCAAGCGCAGCAGTTGTAGGGAGTCTGATTGTGTACTACCTCGATGGTGCCTTCCCGGACGTCGAACAGGACCTCTTCCTCGCACATCTGCGCGGGGAGCGCGGTGGCGAGGAGGAGAGTGAGAACCGCCGCGCCGACAGACGTCTTCATCCTGCCTACCTCCCTCCGGCGTGCGTCAATGATAGAGCGCTTTGATGGTACCCCAAGTCGTCTCCTCAGATCCGTCGATCACGGCCGACTCGACGCATGGTACGAAACCCGTGGTGAGCGAAGGCTCGGCGTACCCCTCCACGAGAACCGTCTCCTCAGCGGCCTGGATGAACGTCCAAGTCTCGTCGAAGTTGTCGAGAGCTCTCCACACTCTCACGGTGTATTCGCCGGGCTCGAGCCCGCTCACGGTCGCGGTTGCGTCGAAGCAGCAGAGGCAGTAACAGGGCCCATGTTCGAACATCTCCCACTCGGTAAACTCGATGAGCCACTGCGACTCGGTCACTTCGATATCAAGCCACGCGCAGCAATTGAAGAGCGCCCCGGTGTGGTACATATCGATCGTGCCGGCCGAGGTTCCGAAGACGACCTCTTCGTCGCAGTACTGGGCGACGGCCGACGAAGAAACCGCGAGGAGGATGGCAAGTAGAATGATGCTCCGTCTCATCGTTCTCCTCCCTTCACTTGTGCTGCTTTCAGGCGGCGCGATCGGCTATCTCCGAACCTGCCGCCTCAAGATCCTCCGGTGTGCCGACGTCTCTCCAGCCAGCGTCCAGACTGTGTGCCCGCACTACGCGTCCGTCAGCGATCATCATCCTGAACGCGTCGGGGATCTCATACTCGCCTCGAGCGGAAAGCTCGAGCCGCGCGGTGTAATCGAAAAGCACGGGAGTCGATATGAAGATGCCGGCGTTGACCCAGTTGCTCGGTGCTTCGCCCGCGGCCGGCTTCTCGATGATGCTGGTTATGCGGTCGCCCTCGGTGCCGACCGCTCCGAAGCGGCTCGGATCCGGGACCTCGCGGACGGCAAGCAGAAGATCGGTGGGCTCGCTCTCGAAGCTCTCGACCATCGAAGCGTACTCGGATGCGTCGGTCAGGATGTCTCCGAAGGAGAAGAAGAAGGGCCCGTCCGACAGGAACTCGCGCGCGGGATCGGCCGCCTTCCCCGTTCCGTCCTGAACCTCCTGGACGAAGTACGAGAGCCCGAGACCGACGTCGGCCCCGTCGCCGAAGTACGAGCGTATGCTCTCCGCCTTGTACCCCACGACGACCGCGGCGTCCCTGACTCCTGCCGTTCTGAGCGCCCGGAGCACGTGCCAGAGGACGGGCTTCCCTCCGACCTCCACCATTGGTTTCGGGATGGAGTCGTTGATCTCCCGCATCCGCGTGCCCTTGCCCGCCGCCAGAACGACCGCCTTCAAGTACCGCACCTCCTTGACCTGAGGTCCTCTTGCAGACTACCACCATCGTGTGGTCGTGGCAAGGCCGCCCCGGGAGCACCGCGGGCGATCCAAGTACGACCGACCGCCTGCCCGCAGGACCTGTCCCCCATGGCGAACGGGCGCTCAGTCTCCTCGCACGCGCGGACCGGCCGCCCATATCGTCGCGCCGCCCAGAACGACGTCGCCATCGTAGAAGACGACGGCCTGCCCCGGTGCCAGTGCACGTTGGGGGGCATCGAACCGCACCAGGATCCTGTCGCCGTCCACCTCGACGGCGCAGGGCGCCCCCGCCGCCGTGGAACGCACCTTGGCCTCCGCCCGGAACTCGGCTCCGGGTGCCGCTCCCAGGATCCAGTGGGCGTCACGCGCTTCCAGATTGCCTGAGAGGAGGTCTTCGTCATCACCTACGACGACGGTGTTCGTCCCTGGATTCACGGCGAGCACGTACGTGGGACGTGGCCGCGAGAGCCCGAGACCGCTTCGCTGCCCTATCGTGTAGAGCCCGAACCCGCGGTGCTCACCGAGAACGACGCCGTCCCTATCGACGATCGGTCCCGGCCGGACCGCGTCGGGGGCGCGCTCGCGGAGAAACGCCTCGAGGTCTCCCCCGGGAACGAAGCAGACGTCCTGGCTCTCCGTGCGGTCAGCGGCGGCGAGCGCCGATTCCCGCGCGAGCTTGCGGACCTCCTCCTTCGTCTTCCCCCCCACCGGGAAGAGAACGTGGTCGAGTTCCTCTCTCGTCATCTTGTAGAGGAAGTAGGTCTGGTCCTTGTCGGCGTCACGGGCTCGCACGAGTGACGGAGCGCCCAACGCGTCGCGGCGTATGCGCGCGTGGTGGCCCGTTGCCAGCGCGTCCGCCCCGAGCCCGCGGGCGCTCGAGAGAAGCTCGTTGAACTTGATGAACTCGTTGCAGCGCACGCACGGGTTGGGGGTGCGACCGCAAGCGTACTCGGAGACGAAGTGCGAGACGACCGCGTCCTCGAAGAACCGGTGCATTGAGAGCATGTGGTGGGATATCCCGAGCTCCGTCGCGACGCGGGACGCCGTCCGTACCGACTCGGGACCGCAGCAGGCCCTGGGCCCTTCGTCGGTCTCGTCGCACGGCCAGAGCCGCCTCGTCCGCCCGAAGACGTCGTGCCCCTGCTCGAGCAGCATGAGAGCAGCGACGGAGCTGTCGACTCCGCCGCTCATGGCAACAGCGATTCTCATGACATGAACCCAGGGGAAACCCGTCGAGGCTGCCCCGCCCGGAAGATCGCGCCGTCAGGGTCCGCATCCGACCACGATCTGAAGCCTGTGCCCTACCGTGGCCTGGAACTCACACGCGACCGTGGCCTGGGACCTGTACCCGGAAGTGTCCTCGAACTCGTACCCGGCGGTGACGTAGATCCCGTAGTTGGTGACCCGGCCGCTCTCGCCACCCTACATGAACGTCTCGCGCACGACGGCAAGCTCGCCGATGTAATGATCGAACCTGACGCTCCCGCCCACGCCTATCGAGCTCTCGGGGACGATCGCGTCGTCGATCCCGGCCCCCAGCTCCATCGAGTAGCCGGCGCGAACGATGGCCTTGCCCTCGGCGAACGCGACCTCCGCTCCCACTGCCACGGTCGAGATGGGTTCGTCGAACGGCTTCCACGCGTCTTCGCCGTACGCCTCCTCGTAGGCAGCGAGGGACGACTTGACCCGATCCCATCCGTCCTGCACGTAGCTGGCGTGGACCGTAACGCTGTCGGTGGGGCGAATCCTGACGCCCGCCACGGTCGTGGGCTGTGTCGTGGACTCGCCCGCGGGTGCCGGTTTCTCGTAGTGCTCGCCGTCGACGCTGATCGTGGAACTCAGGCGGTGTCCCAGACCAATCGTCACCCGGTCCGTGACGTCGAAGCCGAACCCTATCGCGAAACAGGTCGCGATGCCGTCCACTCGGGCGGTGTTCAGCTCCTCGGCGGCGATTCGCTCTCTCACCTCCTCGCTCAGGTTCACGATCCCGACGGTGACACCGAGCCCACCCTGCTGGTGGTCGCCTATCCTCGCGCCGCCGATGATCTCGAAGTAGCGGAGCGCCCCGCTGTAGAGTCCCTCGAACCCCTTCAGCTCGCGGCCGTACTCGCGCTGGCCCGTGATCTGCAGATCCCTGTATGACGGGCTCGAGTACCCGAAGCCTAGGACGAGCGAGCCCGACCTCTTGACCGCCACGAACTGCGTGAGCAGGAAACCGTCGTCGGTCGCGTCGAGGTGTTCCGCGCCATCGGGCAGATAGTCGCGGCTCTTGACGTTGTACCGCATCGTCGCCTGCCCGGCGACGCCCTCCACCTCGGTGACCATCGCGGGGTTCAGGAAATAGGAAGCGAGCCCGCCCGTGGCCGCGTTGGCGCGGCAGAGCGCCGCCTCCTGAGCATTCAAGTAGTGCGAATAGGTGCGGGGGATGTCCCCCAGCGTCGTTCTCGCGTCGTCACCGAGCGCGGGACCGACGGCAGCCGCAGTCACAAGCAGTGCAAGAATGACAGCGCGCATGGTCTTCTCCAGTCCGGGGGGAAGCGTGTGGCTGCGAGAGCCGCGACGGTGCGAACCGCGCCGGAGTCCCGCCCACCTGGTCGAGCCTCCGAACGTCATCATGCCGGAAGGGGCAGAGCGAGTCAACACGTGGATGGACGATGGCGGGCGGACGCTCGGGCCGGGAAGGAGCGGTCCGGTAAGGCGACGCGGGCCCGCAGGGACCCGCGTTCA
>JAUWRQ010000267.1 GCA_030610515.1 Candidatus Eiseniibacteriota bacterium
GGATCATCTGACCCTCCGTGTTGGGATGTTCTACGAATGTCAATGTCAATATTGATGATCTTAATCTGTGTCCAACTAGTTGTCAACTTCTATCTCAAAAAAGTTGATATCAGGGTTCAGAGTCTTGAGGGTGCCCAACTGGTGGGTCTGAACGGGGTCCTGCAGGAAGGGGTTTGACCCGGATCAGGGTTTCCTGGCGCTCTGCCAGGGGCGCCAGAAGTCACGCCAGCCGCGCGTCTCATCGGGCTCATCGGACTCGGGCGACTCAGGGAAGTACTTCTTGAGGAGCTCCCTGTGGCCGGTGACCAGCAGGATGGCCAGGAGGCTCGCGAGGACGAGGACGAGCCCAAGTCCGGTGAGAAGGCAGATGACGGCGACGGACAACGACTGCACCGTGATGCCGATCGTGAACGCTGGGTTGTCGAGGGTGAGGAGCGCTGACTTCCGGAGCACCGTTCGGAGACTGCACTCGCCGTGGGCGATGAGGGGATGGATGTGAGCGTGCATGAGGAGGAGGAAGGCGGACGCCCAGACCATGACGGCAGCGAGCAGCATGCCGGGGATCGTGGCCCAGCCTTGGAGGTGACTGTAGAAGTCGATGTTGATCCACACGAGGGATGCCAGGGCGAGGGTGAAGGTCCCCACCTTGATCGCCGGCAGGAAGTGCCCGCGGAACCCGTCGAAGAAATCGCGGAGGGTGGCCGGACCGCCGTCCGCGATCTTCCTCGCGAGGTTGAAGAGGCCGGCGGTGGCGGCGGGCGCCGTCACCACCGGCAGGCACAAGAGAAGCCACAGCAGGTTCGCGACGACGAGGAGCCAGAGGTTGTCGTACGTGTGCCAGACGAACCTCTTGAACGTGGGCCGCAGGATGTCGGCGGCGCGAACGCGGTCGGGCGTGTTCGCTTCCCGCGGAGTACGCCTTCCGTTGCCACCGCCCGTCCCGGTCACACGCAAGCTCCCGGCTTCGTCTACTCGAACACGTCCCCGACCATCCGAAGCTCGAGCACGTCGCTCATCCCTTCGACCCCGAAGTCGAAGAACCTGTGGAGCCGCAGCTTCATGGCGACCTCGGACATCACCCAGTCGACGAGCGAGCCACGCTCCCTGTAGTAGGTGACGACAGCGTCATCGCGCTCGACGCCGATCAGGCCGCACGCGTGGTCGATGGCGTCGTGAAGTCCGCCCAGCTCGTCTGCGAGCCCGTTCTCGACGGCTTGGTTGCCCGTGTAGATGCGACCTTGGGCAAGCTCGCGGGTCTTCTCGATGGAGAGGCCGCGGCCCTCGGATACGCTGGTCACGAACTCATCGTAGAACCAGTCGATCACCTCCTGCACCATCCCAGCTTCTTCTTCGGTCACGTGGCGGGTCGACGAGAACATGTCGGCGTGCTCGCCGCGCTTGATCGTCTCGTGGGTGGCGTCGATCTTCGCGTAGAGCGAGTCGATAACGGGCTTCGCGCCCGCGACGCCGATGCTGCCGGTGATGGTGAGCGGATCGACGAAGATCCTGTCCGCGGACATCGCGATGTAGTAACCGCCCGAGCCCGCGATGTCGGCCATCGACACGATGAGCGGCTTCTCCTTCTGGAGCTTCACGGTCTCCCGCCAGATGAGGTCCGACGCGATGGCGTCACCGCCGCCGCTGTCGACGCGCAGAACGACCGCCTTAATGCTGTCGTCCTTCCGGGCTTTCCGGAGCATCTTCGCCAGCGTCTCGGAACCTATGGACTGTCCACCGCGGATGGGATCGTGGCCGCCCTTGCCCGTGTGAATCCCGCCGTACGCGCCCAGGACCGCGATCTTCGGACCGTAGTTCCAGTCGTACGCCTTGTGGCGCCAGCCGGACAGGTCGATGGTCGAGATGTCCTCCGGGTCGTCGGGGACGTCGCCGTCGACGAGAGCCACGGCCGCAGCCTTCGCGTCCTCGTAGTACCCGAGCTCGTCGACGAGCCCGGCATCCAGGGCCTCGGGCGAGGTGAAGATGGCCCCGGTGCAGACGGCGAGGGCCTGCTCGCGGGAGAACCCGCGTCCCTCTATGAGAGCGTCCAGAAGCTCCTCGTAGTTGTCGTCGATCATCGAGCGGACCTCGTCACGCTGGTCGTCGGTCAAGGGGCCTGCGCCTATCGAGTGGAACGTGCTCTTATACTTGCCCGCGGAGAAGTAGTCCCACTCGATGCCGAGCTTCTCGCTCGTGCCCGTGTAGCGCATGATGCTCACGAAGTTCCCGAGCCCGTCGATGCCGCTCACCGGATAGAGCACGATACGGTCGGCCGCTGTCGCGATGTAGTAGTCGGTCAAGCCACCACCGTACTCCAGGAACGCCACGACCTTCATGCCGTGCTGCCTCCGCGCGCGCAGAAGCTCCTCGCGGATCTCCTGGGCCAGTGCCGGCGGCGCGCCCATGAACCCTCGTCCCACCGGTTCGAGGCGAAGCAGGATGACGCCGACCGAGGGATCATGAGCGGCCTTGCGGATGTCGCGCATGATCCTCTGCGTGCTCGTCCGCGGCTTGCCCAGGAGACTCCAGGGTCTCGGCGCGTCGTCGAGCTGACCTCCGACGTCGATCTCGGCGATCCCCTCGGGTGACGTCATGAGCGATCGCATGCGCTCGTTGCTCGACACGAGTTCGTACGAGATGAGGTCGCCGTCCAGCGCGTCCACCGTCCGATAGGACGTGCCGACCCCGACGTACGGACCCGTGAGCCACAGGCCGAAGCTCATCTCCTGCTCGCGCTCGGCTCCTTCAGGATAAGACTGGAGCGACCCACGCAAGACGAGCCCGTTCGTGATCTCGGCCTCAAGGCCAGCCGTGTAGACCGCATCCTCGATGTCCTGCTCGCGCTCGAGCGACGCGTCCGCCATGAGCGTGAGGCGATTGCCCAACGGACGCAGAGCGAGTCCGGCGACGTACGTCATGTGCGACGATTCGTCCGCATCGACGTGCCCGGATGCGTCAGGTTCCGCCGCCTCGAAGTCGGGCTCCGACAGGTTCCTGACCGAGGCTCCCAGCGACAGGTAGTTCGTCGGCCGAACCATGAGACCGACGTCCCACGTTCCGGTCTTCTCCCTGTCACCGAACTGCGACCGGATCCAGCGGTAGTCGACCCCGAGGCTCCACTTCCTCTCTTCGCCTA
>JAUWRQ010000340.1 GCA_030610515.1 Candidatus Eiseniibacteriota bacterium
GGTTTCTGTTTTCACACCTATGAGAGAAAACAGAGTCAAATTAGGACACTACCACCGTTCTTGACCCCGTTGCTATCTTGTGTTACAATGGGTATTTGGCGGGAAACATGCTCCCCTTGAGGACGCATCAGCGAACGGAGGAATGCGATGCGGAACGGAATCATGGTGTTCGTGCTGTCGGTCGCAATGCTTGCCTTGCTAGCCGTTCCCGGGCTTGCGAAGGTTGAGAGAGCCGAAGTGACGACCAGGGCAGTCATCGATGACGCCCTTGAGCAGGGAGACATCGACTTCGATCGGGCCGTTCTCCTGAAGGCCTACGCGATATACGCGCCTGATAGGCTTCCCGAGGCGTACCTGGGGGGCAGGATCGACAAGTGTGGCCTGCCGTTGATCGAGGAGATCGAGGAGGCGATGGAGAGCGTCTCGTCCGAGGTCGCGGACGAGATCCGAGGGCTTCGCGCCAGGCCCGTCCTGACGCACTACATCGACACCACCCACTTCCGGATCCACTACACCATCACCGGACAGGGCGCGATCCTCGGCTGGCCGGACACGACCTACAGGGACGCGATCTGCGTGGCGGCCGAGAACAGCTGGACGCAGGAGGTCGATGTTCTCGGGTTGCGTGAGCCGCCCGACGACGGCGGCGATCCGGACGGGGGTGGCGGAAGCAGCCACTACGACATCTACGTGCAGAACCTCTCCGGCGTCTACGGGTACTGCGCGGGCTCCTACACCGTCCCCAGTACGCCCCAGACCGACTGCACCAGCTACGCGGTCATCGACAACGACTACGCGGGCTTCGGCTATCCGGATCCCCAAGACCCCATGAAGGTCACAGTGGCACACGAGTTCTGCCACGCGCTCCAGAACGCTCACGATTACACCGAGCCCGTGTGGTACAAGGAGTGCACGTCCGTCTGGGCCGAGGACTACGTCTACGACAGCATCAACGACTACACTGCGTACATCCCGTACTTCTACAGCTACCCGTACCGGTCGATCGACTGGAACGACGGCTCCGGTCTCAGGATGTACGGTTCGGCCGTCTGGAATTTCTTCCTCTCCGAGAACTTCGGGCCTGGCATCATCCCCGACATCTGGTACCAGTGCGAGGGTGGACTCGAGCCGATGGCGCACATCGACGTCGTGCTTGGCGCGAGCTACGGCTCCAGCATCGAAGAGGCGTTCGCCGACTTCGCGGTCTGGAACTACTTCACCGGCACGCGCGACGATGGGAGCCACTACGATGAGGGTTCCACCTGGTCCCTCGTCGCGACGACCAGGCAGTACAACCTCTATCCGATTGTGGACGGGGAGCCGCTCGCGACGTACAAGCCCGACTACTACGCGGCGAACTACATCAGGTTCAACAACCCCGGCACGGGATGGAATGGACTCCACGTGGCCTCCGACGGTCCGTGGCCCCGAACGACCGCCAACTCCGCGTTCCTGTGCGCGAGCGACTCGGGCAGCAGCGAGAGCGAGCTCGGGGAGATGACGCTGAACATGATGGGGAACGGCGAGACGACGGTGCAGGACTGGGACACCCTCTCCCACGTGATGCTCGTCGTCGTCAACCAGACCGACAACGTGAACGACATGAACTACACGTACGACGTGGAGCAGGTCGATACGGGGATCGAGGGCGCTTCGTACGAACTCGCCCTCAAGCCCGCGAGCCCGAACCCGTTCAGGGGTTCCACGTCGATAGCCTACACTGTTCCCACGGGCGGCGGTCAGGTCGACATCACGATCTACGACGTCGCGGGGCGTGAGGTGAGGACGCTGGTGGGAGAGGCGCTCCCTGCCGGCGACGGCGCTGCCGTGTGGGACGGCCTGGATACCCGCGGAGAGAAGGTCGCCTCCGGAGTCTACTTCGCGAGGCTCGACATCGACGGACTGACCGCGAGCGGCAAGCTCATGTATCTCAAGTAGCCGCGCAACTTGGCTGAACGAGCACCCGGAGGGCGGCCCACTAAGGCCGCCCTCTTCTGTGGTAGGATGGGATCGGGTCTGGCCGCCGGGCCAGGGACGTGTCTGACCGGCTGTAGTGGGGAACGCGCAGGGAGTCCACGGTGAGTCGGAAACTCGAGAGCGAGATAGCCTGGATGCGCAAGGTGCGTTCCGGCTTCCGCTACGTGGCGACGGTCCACAGCCAGGTGGGGACGCTCGTCTTCAAGTCGCTCCGGATCAGAAGCGGCTACTCGTCGAAGTCGCTCAGGCTCCGGCACTGGGACACGACCGGCGGGCAGGTCACTCTGACCGACGACGAGTACAAGGCCGTCGTGCCCGTCTACGACTTCGGATTCGTCCACAACCTGTTTCATCTCACGACCAGGGATCCCGAGGCCTGCGTCCTCGCCGCGTGGTACCTCGCCTGCCACGAGTGGGGGCACTACTACCGGGCGAAGGCCGGGAAGCGCAACCAGGAGAGGGACGCCGATGCGTTCGTCTGCCGGGTCATGACGCGCGTGGGTTTCAGCGACGAAGAGGCAACGGGGTCGGAGGACTCGTACTGGATGGTCTTCAAC
>JAUWRQ010000112.1 GCA_030610515.1 Candidatus Eiseniibacteriota bacterium
GTACCCCCCTTGTGCGTCACGCGGACCTGCTGCACCAGGCCCGGGTTCCTGTGCTCCTTACGGATGACGTCTTGCAGAACATCCTGGAGCTTCGCACGGATGCCGCCCCGCCGACCGCCGCTCAGAAACCCCCGGCGCGTCCAACAGCACCCGCAGTCCGGGACGGTAACAGCCGCCTCCGGTAAGCGCACGAGGCTGCTCTACGGTTGAACTCGTGCGAGGGGGAGCACGTCACCCGAGTGCCCGGAGGAGCGCGCGGCGGTTTGATCGGATGCAGTCGCGGTGACGAATCCTGCGGGGAGAGCGGTGTTGCCTGGTGGCTCGCGTGGCGGCCATGTCGTCTCTCGCGAAGAGGCGCGCCGAGCGGCGCGCGCGGCAGTCGAACCCGACGAGTTCGAGGTATCCATCGGGGGCACAACAGAGAACCCCGCCCATCGGGCGGGGTTCTCTGTTGTGGCATCCCTGCTGCTCCAGAGTTGGAACTCGATCGCGGAGTGGGTGAAAGAGGTGGCGGAGCTGTGACTCGCGACCCCGCTACTTCAGCATGACGATCTTGCGCTCGAACCTGTAGTCGCTGATCTCGAGCCTGTAGAAGTAGACACCCGACCCGAGTTCCTCACCTCTGTCGTTCCGCCCGTACCACACCGCGAGGTAGTCGCCCGGCCGCTTGTGCTCCGACACGAGCTCTCGCACCTGACGTCCCGTCAGATCGTAGACGGTGAGCCTGACGGCGCCGCCGGGCGACGGTACCGAGTAGCGAATAGCCGTCGAGGGATTGAAGGGGTTCGGGTAGTTGTAGCTGACGTACGGACGTTCCGTCATCTCCTCGTCCGGAATGCCCGTACACTCAGTATACGAGCCACTGTGAGACTCGTCGGTCCACGGCGTGTAGTCGACCGCGCCGAAGAACCAACCCGCGTCGGGGCAGATGTCGTCCCACCAGTTGTGGCCGGCATCGACGGTGGCCTGTCCGGTGTTGACGATGTGGAAGAGACCTCTGTTGATAAAGTCGTTTGCGTCCGCGAGCGTCCTGCCGACATCGGGACCCGGATCCCCGTTCGCGCTCACTCCTCCGAACGTGTTCGCGTCGAAGGTGTTGCTTGAGAGAAAGGGACGCGACGAGTCCGCGACCGAGACCCCGTTCTGATTGGCCGTGAACGTGCACCCGGTGACCGTCGCCTGTCCACCGAACTGGAAGCTGGCGCCGCTGGTGCAGTTCTGGAACGCGCAGTCCACCAGACGCACGTACGTGTCCCAGCCGTCCAGGCCGCTGCTCGCCGACCCAAGCCCATCGACGGTGAAGCCCTCGAAGACCGACAGATCGGAGAGGCCGACCGCGCCCACGACGGGCGTCGTTGATGACTGTATGGTCGTGGTGGCACGTCCGTCCGAGCTCACGACTACTACCCCGTCCTTGAGCGTGATGTTCTCGCCGTAGGTGCCGGCCGCCACGAGGACCGTGTCGAGCGCCGATGCCGCGTTGATGGCAGCCTGGATCGTGCCGTACTGAGACGGAACGAGACGAACCTCGGGGTTCCCGACGTAGGCCGTGAGGGAGTAGACGCTTCTCTGCGGCAGCGCGTCGCTCGCCACCAACCTGTAGAAGTAGCTCCAGTCGGCGTTGAGTCCTTCATCCACATACGTCGTGTCTGTCGTCGCGCCAATCCAGAAATCGTGTCTGGGCGGGGGCGAGAGCGGCATCGTGTCCCTGTAAACCCAGTACTGCCGGAAGTCGTCCTCGCAGTTCGGCGACCACGAGAGGTGGACATCGTTCCCTACCCACTCAGCCATGAGGCCCGCTGGCGCCGCAGGGACGGGGTCGCTGACCTCGCGGTCCGACGCGACGCCGCGCCAGCCGGTGTCGTAGACCGGCGACACCTCATACACGTAGTTGTTGCGAGGACATGCGCCGAGCGCGGTATCCGAGTAGCTCGTCTCCGAGCCGGGCACCGAGTCGAGGGATTCCGGCTCCGCGGACTCAACGGCTCGTCGCACCACGTAGTGGTCGACGAATCCTGCCGCGGCGGTCCACGTGAGTTCGTTCCAGTCGTCGAAGGCGACCGCAAGTCCCGTGGGCCCCGCGTAGCATATCTCCCCCTCGGTCAGATTCGATGGAGCGCCCTCTAGCGTGTCCGTGTCGACGGCCGTGACGGCGTAGCGATGCTCGATACACGGCGGAATGGTGACATCGACGAAGGTGGTCTCCGACGCACCCACGGTCGCGATCGGCGTCGTCGGCACCCTCGTCGTGTCCCTGTAGATCACGTAGTGGTCCACGTCGGCCCGTGCCCACGGGGGCAGGCTCCACGTGAGACTCAGCGACGCTCCGTCCTGCGTGACGGCCAGGTTCTGAGGGCCGGCGGGACACCCGATCCCCAACGCCCCCATGTTCGCTCCGTACTCCCCCCCACCTAGCGCGGGAGACGCCCCGTGCAGTGAGTAGTCGCCGGCGGACGGGTCGCAGAAGACTGGATCCTCGGAGATACACCCGTCGCCCGCGGAGCACGAGTTGTAGTCGCCCGCGACGTTGCCCCACACGTCACAGTACAGCACCGCTGCGGTGCTCATGTCGCAGCTCAGCCCGAAGTCCCCGTTCGAAGCGACGATGCAGTTCCAGAAGGTGACGTCGGACTCCGCGACGTGGGCGCCCGTGCTCTCGTTCCCGACCACCGAGCAGTTGCGCACTCCCACGCTCGCAGAGTTCGAGTAGAGACCTTCGCTGCCGTTGTCCCGCAGCATGGTCCAGCGGACGATCACCGAGTCCTGGGGCGTTGTCGCGATCTCGACGCCTCTCGTCTCGTTGTCATGGACGTCGCACCATTCGATTGTGGGATTCCCCTCGGTGTGGGTTCCGGTGCCGCCCGACATCCGGATGCCGACCCAGCAGTCCGAGACGTCGCAGTTGACGATCCGAGCCTCGCTCGACACGAGGTTGATCCCTTGATAGGGAGACGTCGCGTTCCTGACGGAGAATCCATCGATCACGACGTGGTCGCCGCTCTCGACACGAATGCCTTCTCCGACCCCTCCGGCGTCGATGACCGTCGGGTGTGCGGCCGGGTTGCGCTCCGCGAACGTAGAATCGTAACCACCGTACAGCTCCGTGTATCCGCCCACGACGACGTTCTCGAAGTAGGTGCCCTCGGCGACCATGATGACGTCGCCACGTACCGAGGCGCCGACCGCAGCCTGGATCGTCGCGTACTCATCAGGGACGAGGCGAGCCTGTGGCGCCCTCGCTATCGGCGGCACGAGCGCCCGGCTCCACCCTCCAATAGATCGTATGCAGTTCGGCGCGGCGCAGCTGGGATAGTCGGCGAGCGCCATGTCGAACGCCTCGCCGACCGCGTAGCCCTCGTTCGCGTACGAGAAGAACGCGTTCTGCCACGACAGCGAATAGCCCCAGCACATCGAGCACACGGCGTCACTCATTCCGCAGTACCCAACGGTTGTTGTGCCGGACTTCTCTCCCTTTCGGAACGCATACGAGAACGAGCCGTGTTCGACCGAGCAGAGACCGTAGCAGCTCGCGATGAACGCGAAGGGAAACTTCTCGTAGTCTGAGATCCACGCAGCGATCTCGTTCCAGTAGGTCGTCTCCGCCGAGATGCCGCCTATGCACCCGCTGTCGAACTCCACCTCGTCGCCGTGCGCGATCTCATAGAAGACGGCCGTCTCGTCCGAAGCAACGTGGTCCCGGATGTCGGACTCCTCAGGCCAGTGAACGTAGTCCGTTGCGTATCCCATCGTCTCGAACCAGCTGTGGGCGTTCTGAGCCCAGGAACTCCAGGAGCTTGAACACGGTGAGAACTCGATGGGTCCCGTCAGAGAGAACCCGGGCGAAGGCGGCGGGATACCGTAGCCGAGGAGGCGCCCATCGACGGCATCGACGATCGGTACCACAAGCGCTCCGGTGGGAGTACGACCCTCACGGTCGCCGGAGACTTCCCCCTTAGCGTCCAATCGGCACCAGAAGACCCAGCACGGGTTGGTCGGAGTCGGGTCCAGGGGGTGGACGTCGGAGACGGACGAGAGGATGTAGAGCGTCGCAGCGATCGGGGTCCCTGGTACGAGCATGGCAGCGGCTGCCTCGTCGAGCAACCCCTCGGACAGAGTCGCGGGGACGTCGTCCCTCCAGCGCGACTTCGTGGCGAGGAACTCGCCGGTCCGTGCGTCGAACTGATGAATGATGTAGTCCTTCTCGACGATTGCGTCGCCCACCCGGCGCTCGTGGAAGTAGACCGTGAACGCATCACCCACATCGACCCGCTCATACTCGCGACCTTCACCGTCGAGTCCCGTGTCCCGGACGAACCTGGCCTCCTCTGCCGCCCGGGGCGACATGTCGACGACGGGCGCGTCGCGAAGAGCCGGCGGTGGCGGACGGTCGACGGGATTGCCCCCAGCCGTCCCGGCCGCTTCTGCTGCCGGCGGCGGCAGCGGGACGAGCAGTGCCGCCAGCACCAGCGAAAGCGCCATCAATGTTCTGCTCATGGGTGGGCCTCCGGCAGGCGGGGCTATACGCGCTGTGAGCCTGGGCTGACGGCCGACTGACCGTCTGCTCTGACGCTCACGCAGTTCGAGGGTCACGATGAGAGTATCACGGGTGGCGGACATTCACAACAATGAAGGAGGTGGCGTCCCTGCTGCTTCAGGGCTGTAACTCGATCAAGGAGTGGGTGCGGGAGGTGGCGGGGCCGTAAACCCGGCGTTCCGACACGCACCCGAGGATGGAACGATCCATCCCCTGCCCAAGAACGCACAACGGGGAGCGCCTTTCGACGCTCCCCGTGTCCGCCTAACTGTCGTTAGGAGGCTGGCATCCCTAATCCTCCAGAGTTGGAACCCCATCGAGCAGTGGGTGCGGGGGGTCGGGCTCCTCCCACGCGACGGCATCTAGCTCTGGCCGCACTTGTGGGCGCTTTCGCACTACCTGCCGGAACAGGGAAGACGGACCAGGATGTGACCTGCCGCCGCCGTCCTCTGAGTGAGCCAGTCCCAAGTCACTTGCTGAGCAGCGAGAGTTCGTAATAGGTCCGTCGCTCGGTCGGTCCGTCTCCAGGCCAGTTCGCCCACCCTTCCCACGCACCTCCGTCTGTCCTCAGGCTCCGCGTGTGAACGCGCGCAGCGAGAGGCCGGTCAGGACACGGCCTACGGCTGCATCTTCACTGTGCCCGGAGGCACACCAGCGCCCAGCATCTTCCGTAACCAGGGCAACGCAGTGTACCAGAACTCCGAGAAGCTGCGCTTCAATCGTACGCCGGCCCGCCATGCAATCACCAGAGATGCGACGACAACAAGCAGAAGAACCGCCGCGAGCAACGCGTCCCACGCGCCAGTGCA
>JAUWRQ010000084.1 GCA_030610515.1 Candidatus Eiseniibacteriota bacterium
CCGAGCTTGGGTGGTCTGATGTCGCGAGTCGGGTCCGGGCCTGCCTGGCCCTCGGAAATGAGGTAGCCGTGGTATCCCCTCAGGCACGACAGGCGTCGCGCCACGCTCCTCGCCGCGGCGGAGCCCGTGAGCCGCTCGCGAACGTATCGCTTGACGTGCTCGTCGCTGATCGCCGCCGGGCGGGTGATCCCCGCCTCCTCGAGGTACGCCGCGTACGCCGTGAGGTCGCTGCGATAAGAGGAGACCGTGTTCGGAGAGAGCCCCTTTTCCACCGAGAGGTGGATGAGGTAGTCCTCGATCGATTCCGAGAGCTCCGTTGTGGCCCGGGCTCCGGCTCTCTCGTCCGGGGCGCTCACCGCGTCACGACTCCGAATCGAGCAGAAACCGGATGTGTCTGCGAACGTCCCCGCTGCCTGCGTCGAGCGCGAGCCCGGTCTGCCCGGTCTCGATCTCTATCAGACGCCGCTTCATGTCTGGTCCGCCGCCCGAGTAGCCTCCGAGGGTTCCGTCGCTGTTGACGACGCGGTGACACGGTACGACGATCGGAAGCGGATTGTGCGAGAGCGCTTGCCCGACCGGGCGTGTGGCGGTCGGATGACCGATGCGGTCCGCGACCCACTTGTACGAGCGCAGTGTCCCGAATGGAATGTCGCGAACCACCTCGAGCACGCTACGTCCGAAGTCGGTGAGATCGTCGACGTCGAGACTGAAGTCGAATCTCGGTCTCTTCCCGTCCAGATATTCGAGTATCGAGTCGACCACGCGCTGGAGGCTCAGCCGGTCCTCAACGACGACAGCTCTCCTGCCTCGAGTCTGTCGCTCGAGCTCCCGTTCCACGCTGAAGTTCCGTCCGAACTTCACGGACCTCAAGCCGCTGGCGCTCTTGAGGACCAGAAAGCGGCCGAGCTCGCTCTCGAACGTGACGTAGTTGAGTATGGGAAGCCCGGACCGTGAGTCGTCAGGGCGCGGGACGATCATCGCTCTTGGTTTCCCGGAGCGCTTCGATGATCCTCTGCGCGGTCTTGCAGCCAATGCCGGGTACCTCCGTGAGCTGATCTACGGAAAGCTCGGCGATCGCCGGGACTGAGCCGAACCGCTTCAGAAGCTCCGTCTTGCGCGATGCGCCGATGCCGCTGATGTCGTCGAGCGCGGAGTGCCGCGCCGCCTTGTCCCGGAGCGTCCGGTGGTACTCGATGCTGAAGCGATGGACCTCGTCACGTGCCCTGACGAGGAGCTTCTTGGCGCGCGAATCCCCGGGCACGGGAAGCGCTGACGAACGTCCCGGAACGAAGACCTCCTCCTCGCGCTTCGCGAGGGCCGCGAGTCTGGGCCCACGAACGCCGGACTCGCGGAGGGCCTCGGCGGCTGCCGAGAGCGGTCCCTTCCCTCCGTCTATGAGGATGAGGTCCGGTGTCTCGCAGTCGCCGCTCCGGCAGCGTGCGAGGTGGCGCGCCACAGTCTCCCGTATCATAGCACAGTCGTCGCTGCCTTTCACGGTCCGGATGCGGTACTTGCGGTAGAGCCCCTTGTCGGGCCGGCCGTCGCGGAACGTGACGACGGTCCCGACGGCCAGGGAGCCCGCGATGTTCGAGATATCAACCGCGGAGAGGATGCGCGGCGGGCGCGTCATCCTGAGCGCCTCCCCCAGCTCGGTGACCGCCTCGGGCGGAGTGCGCGCCTGAAGGTCCTTCCGCAGGGCATCGCCGGCGTTCGTCCGGGCGAATCCGAGAAGCAGCATCTTCTCGCCTCTCTGCGGCACCAGAAGCGAGACCTTCCCATCCGCCCTGTCCGCGAGCCACCGCTCGATCGCATCCCGATCCGGCAGCTCGGTTTCGACCAGGATCTCCTTGGGGAGTTCCGGAGAGAGTGCGTAGAACTGTTTGAGGAAGGTCTCGACCACCTCCGCCTTGCCGGTCCTCGGACCTATCGAGAGGGAGCAGTTGTCACACGCAACCAGCTTGCCCGACCTGACGCGCGCGACTGACGCGAACGCCCGGGCCCCGTGTCTCGCCACGGCGACCGCGTCGCGACTGATGTCGCGTGCCGTCAAGACGCGCTGGCGTTCCTGGACGCGCGCCACGTCCGCTATTCTATCGCGCAGCCTGGCCGCGTCCTCGAACCGGAACTCCTCGACGGCGCACCGCATCTGTTCCTCCAAAAGCCTGATGGCTTCTTCTCCGCGCCCCGAGAGAAACAGACAGAGCTGGCGCACGGTCTTGCCGTACTCCTCGGGAGTGACGTCTCCGCGGCACGGTCCGAGGCAGCGGCCGATCTGGAAGTTCAGGCACGGCCTCGGCCGGAATCTGAACGTCCTGCACTGGCGGATGGGGAAAATCTGCCGGATGAGACGAAGCGTGCGCCGCATCGCCTTGGCGTCCGTGTACGGTCCGAAGTAGCGTGAGCCGTCCTCGCGAACGACACGTGTGACGAGCGCCTTGGGGAAATCCTCCCCCGTTGTCACCTTAATGAAGGGGAAGCGCTTGTCGTCCTTGAGCTTGACGTTGTAGCGAGGTCTGTGCTCCTTGATGAGATTCGACTCGAGGACCAGGGCCTCGGTTTCTGAGCCGGTCAGGATGTAGTCGAACGAGGAGAGGCGCCTTCTCAGGATCTCGATCTTGCGGTCCGGTTCCTGCCCCTTACCCAGGTACGCGCGCATGCGCCTGCGCAGGTTGCGAGCCTTGCCGACGTATATGACCTTGCCGCGGGCGTCCCTGAGAAGATAGACGCCCGGACCGGTCGGGACGGAACTGAGCTTCTCTCGAGGCATTCCGGATTCTCCGCTCGGCGGCAGGGTCACTTCGCTCCGTGGCTCGGCCCCCGATCCGGCGGCCTGGGGCCCTCCCTCGGAAGCCTAGTCCCGATGGCTCGAGGTGTCAACCGGGAGCGCCGATCAGCCGTGAGGGTTGACGGACCGGTGGACAGGTGGTATATTCCTGAGTCTAGACAATCGATGCATGCGATAGCGTCGGCCGTCCCACGGAGTCGCGCGAGCCGGTACGACGCGATCGCGGGAGATTCGGAGGTAAGAGCTTGCCGCAGAAGAAGTCGACCATTAAAAGGTTGAGACAGGCCAAGAAGATCAACACGAGAAACCGCAGCGTCAAGTCGGCCATGGCAACCGCCGTCAAGAAGGTCAAGACGGCCCCGCCGGAGGAGTGCGAGGCGGCCTTCAAGCGCGCCGTGTCCACGATCGACCGGGCAGTGAAGGCCGGCGTGATCAAGAAGGAGACCGCGAGCCGCAAGAAATCGAGGCTCGCAAAAGAGATCGCGCGCGAAGCCTGATCGCCCTCTCCCGGGCTGGCACGACAAGAAAAGCGCCCCCTTCCCGCCGCGAGGGGGGCGCTTCTCATTGCCCACAGGCAGGACGCGAACCGCGGAAGACCGAGCTCGCGCTCGATGAGCGGCTCGCGGCTCGCGCTACGGGAGCGTCTCGATGGCGCGTTCGATGGCGTCTGCCGCCCCGTCGAGCGGAATCTCGGTCTGTTCCCCCGTCGCCCGCACCTTCGCCTCAACGATGCCCTTCTTGAGCCCACGTTCTCCCACCGTGATGCGAAGAGGCATCCCGACCAGGTCGGCGTCCTTGAACTTCGTTCCGGGTGATGCGTTTCGGTCGTCGTACAGGACCTCGACGCCCCGCTCCAGCAGCTCCTCGTAGATCCGCTCGGCGACTTCCCTCACCTCGTCGCTCCTCACGTTCACCGCGAGCACCTGAACCGTGAACGGTGCGACGGCCCTGGGCCACGCGATTCCGTTCTCGTCGTTGTGCTGCTCGATCACTGCCGCGACCGTTCTCGTGACACCCAGGCCGTAGCATCCCATGATGAACGGTTTGGCGACCCCGTCCTCGTCGAGGAAGGTCGCCTTCATGCTGTCTGAGTACTTGGTCCCGAGCTTGAAGGCCTGGCTGACCTCGATGCCTCTGAACGAGCTGAGGGCACGACCGCACTTCGGACACCCGTCGCCCTTGTTGATGAGGACGATGTCGTGGAACGAGCTGGCTGTGAAGTCGCGTCCTGGATTCACGTTCCTCATGTGGACGTCGGCTTTGTTCCCGCCCACCACGATGTTCCGGAGCGGCTCCACCGTGTGGTCCGCAATGATCTCGACGCCTTCGAGTCCGACAGGACCGGCAAACCCCACGGGTGCGCCGGTCACCTTCGCGATGACCTCGGGCGACGCCGCTTCGACAACGTCGGCGCCCAGGGCCGTCGAGAGCTTCGCCTCGTTGATCTCGCGGTCGCCCCTCACGAGCACGGCGACCGGACGACCGTCGACTTCGTAGATGATCGTCTTGACCAGACGCCACGGCTCGACACCCAGGAACTCCGAGACCTCCTCGATGGTCCTCATGTCGGGTGTGTCGACGGTCTCCATGTCCGCCGGCTCCTCGTCGGTCCCGACCGCGGGAACCGTCCCCTCCGCCCGCTCGTCGGTCGCCGCGTACCCGCAGTCGCAGACGATGACCTCGGATTCGCCGGTGTCCGACAGAACCATGAACTCGTGCGAGTGGCTTCCTCCGATCGAGCCCGTCGCGGCTTCGACCGGCCGGTACGTGAGCGAGCACCTGTCGAAGATGCGCGTGTAGGCGTCGCACATGGCACGGTACGTTTCGTCGAGCGACTCGTCGTCACGGTGGAAGCTGTACGCATCCTTCATCATGAACTCACGCGCGCGAACGACCCCGAACCGCGGACGGACTTCGTCCCGGAACTTCGTCTGGATCTGGTAGAGGTTGAGAGGAAGCTCCCGGTACGAGCGGACTTCGTTCCGGACGATGTCGGTCACGACCTCCTCGTGAGTCGGACCGAGCGCGAAGTCACGGCCGTGGCGGTCTCGCACGCGCCATAGCTCTCCACCCAAGATCCCCCAGCGCCCCGTCTCCTTCCAGAGCTCGGCCGGGCTCACGACCGGCATGTGCAACTCCTGTGCGCCCGCCCGGTCCATCTCCTCGCGCACGATCTCCTCTACCTTGCGGATGGCGCGCCATCCGAGCGGGAGGTAGTTGTAGATGCCGGACGTGAGCTTCCGCATGAGACCGGCCCGGATCATCAGCTTGTGGCTGGTCGTCTCAGCGTCGGAGGGGTCTTCCTTGTGTGTCGGGATGAGTGCTTTGCTCCAGCGCATGTTCCTCCTCGTTCCTTCCTCAGTCTTTCTTCCTGTCCGCTTCCCGGAGCTCGACAAGCTCGTCGTACAGCCTCTGCACTTCCTCGAAATCGAAGTCCTTCATGTTACCTGCCCAGCCCCAGAAGTCCTCGAGCATCCTGTTGCCGGCGCTCTCGTACTGGTACGCCTGCGTGAACATCTCGAGCTTGTCGACGGCACGGACGAGCCGCCCCTCGATCGACGTCCTGTCGGCGAACTCCTTCCAGAGCTCGATGTAGCGATCTCCCTCTTCGATCCCCTCGAAGAGCGACCTGAGTATCCGCTCCTCCGCCTCCTCCTTCACGTCCTGTCCCAGGACCATCGTCGCCGGCGCGTGGATGTCGCCGAGCATGTGCTCGGGAAGGTCGTGTAGAAGCGCGATCTTGAGGAGCTTCTCCTTGTCCACGGGCACGTCCATGCGGTCAGCCAGTATCATGCACGTCAGAGCGACGGCGTAGGAGTGCTCCGCCACGCTCTCGCCGTCGGTCACGCCCCGGACGCGCCACCCCATCCGCGGGATGGTCTTAAGCTCGTTCGCCTCGAGAATGACGGCGAGCAGCCTGTCGCAGTCCTTGCCTCTCCACTTCACCATCGGCGTCGCTCTCTCTCTCGCCAGTCGGTCGTTCTGCGGTGGCTTCGCCCGCGCGCTTCGGGGGCTCGCCTCCGACCGCGCATCGACCGGATCACCTCTCCGACAGTCCGAGAACGTCGAGCATGTCGTAGAGTCCGGGAGGCTGCGCATAAACGAACTCGACGGCGCGCACGGCGCCCCTCGCGAACGCCTCTCTTGAGAACGCCTCGTGCGAGAACCTGAGCTCCTCGAGCTCGGACAGGAACAACACCTCGTGTCGTCCCACGACCGCTCCCC
>JAUWRQ010000025.1 GCA_030610515.1 Candidatus Eiseniibacteriota bacterium
CGGCTCGTGTTACCTGTCCGCGATCTTCATCCACGCGGTGTTCCTCGTGTCCGGATTGATGTAAGCACTAACCACGCGGGACACGTCCTCCCGAGTGACCGCGGCGACCTCGCGCACGAAATCGCCACCCAGCTCCCAGTCACCGAGAAGCTCCCAGAAACCCACGAAACCCGCAAGTCCAAGCGAGGTCTCCGTCCCGAGAAGATGGTCGAGGCGCCACAGCCGGCCTGCCTTCTCGAGCTCCGACTGAGTCGGTCCCCGGCGCGCGAGCTCGGAGATCTCTTCGAGCACGAGGCGCTCGCAGGCTTCGATGTCTCCTCCCTCCGAGAGCTCGGCGGTCACGGTGAAGAGCCCCGGGTAGCGCTGAAGCAGTCGGCCTGCGGAAACCTCATTCACGTCTCCGCCGGACGCCACGAGATGTGCGTAGAGACGCGAGCTTCGTCCCGTTCCCAGAAGCACGGCGGCGATCTCCAGCGCCGGCGAGTCAGGGTGCGCGGCCTCCGGGCAGTGAAACGCAATGCTCAGGCGCGGGATGCCGGATTCGCGCGTGAGCTCCGTCTGTCTGGGCGTCTCCTGCCGCGGCTCGCGTGGGATCGGAGGGAGTGAATCGCGCGCCTCGCCCCCGAGAGCTCCGAAGATGTCTCGAGTAGCATCCTCCATCTCCTCGACCTCGACGTCACCCACTATCGCGAGCACGGCGTTCGATGGTCCGTAGTGCTCCTCGTAGAACGCACGGAGATCCGAGACCATGGTTCTCGACAGATCCGGAGACAGCCCGACGACCGGAAACCCGTAGGGATGGCTCCCGTACGCCAGACGCTCGAGCTCCTCATCGAGCACCGACTCCGGCTCGTCGTCGAGCATCTGCCGCTCTTCGATCGCGATGTTCCGCTCGGCTTCGAACGCCTTCTCATCGAGCACGCATGTGGACATCCGGTCTGCTTCGAGCTCGAGCGCGGCGCGCCAGTTCTCCCTGGGAAAAACGAAGTAGTACGCGGTGTAGTCGGTGGTCGTCATGGCGTTGTTGACGCCGCCCAGGCTGTTCGTCAGCTCGTCGATCGCCCCGTCGGGGAAGCGGGAGCTCCCGCGGAACATCATGTGCTCCGTCAGATGAGCAAGCCCCTTGAGACCGTCGGGGTCACGGACCGAACCCGCGCGATAGAGCATGAGGACCCCCACGACGGGCGTCCCGGGACGCCTGACGCAAAGGAGCGTGAGTCCGTTCGAGAGGCGCGTTCTCCGCGGCTCTTCGCGAATCCGTGGCATCGTGCACCTACCCCATGCAGAAAGGCCCGCGGGACCCGACGCACCGGCCCGGCCGCGGACTTGACTCCCAAGTGCATCTCAGCCTATCCTCCCAAGATCGAGCGGTCAAGGGCAGTCTCCTCCCACACGGCGGACGCATGCTAGCTGCCGACCTGCACGTCCACCTGGATGGTTCTCTCCGTGAGAGCACGCTCGTAGAGCTCGCCCGGGATCAGGGCGCGTGGCCGCGTGGCGTCGATGAACGCGTCTATCTGTCACGACTGGCGTTCGAACCGGGCATGACGCTCTCGTCGTGCCTCGGACGATTCGAGATGACCGTCGGCCTCCTGCAGAGCTCCAGGTTGCTTCGGCGCGTCGCCGATGAGCTGGTTCGCGACTGCTTCACCGACGGCGTGAGGCACGCGGAGGTTCGTTTCTGTCCGCTCCTTCACACGCGGGGCGGGATGGCACCCGACGACGCGCTCCGGGCCGTCATCTCGGGGCTCGAGCAAGGGACCGCCGCCTGCACGTCGGGCGGAAGCGGCGAGTGGATGTCGGCCGGAGTCATCGTCTCCGTCCTTGAAGGTTCTGAGGACGCAGACGTCTCAGCTCTCGTCGACCTCGCGGTCGCCCACGCCGGCAGCGGAGTGATCGGCCTCGATCTCGCGGGCGACGAATCGCTCTTCGACGCGGGGCGGTACGCCGCTCCCTTTGCCGGAGCGAAGGAGGCGGGGCTCGGTGTCACCGTGCACGCCGGAGAAGGGAACGACGCCTCTCACATCATCCAAGCCGTCGAGCGGCTCGGTGCGGACCGGGTCGGGCACGGCACGAGCGCCGTGGGCGACCCGCGGGCGATGGAGCTTCTGAGGAGGAGCGGAACGACGATCGAGTGCTGCCTCACGAGCAACCTGCACACGGGCGCAATCGGCTCGTACTCGCAGCACCCCCTGCCGGCGTTCCTTCGGAACGGCGTCCGGGCCGTGCTCGCGACTGACAACCGGTTCTTCTCCAAGACGTCGCTCTCCAAGGAGTACGACCTGGCCGCGGAGCATCTCGGCCTCACGAGGGACGAGCTGGCGGGAATGGCGCTCGAGAGCGCGCGTTCGTCGTTCCTCGCAGAGGGAGAGCGCCGTCGTCTCGTCGAGGTCATCGCGCACAGTGTAGAGGCTGCGCGCGGCTCACTGCCGGAGCGCGCGGGCGCCGGCCCGGAACAGGGGTGAGGAACGTGAAGAAACTCAGAGTGGGGATCCTAGCGTCCGGCAAAGGCTCGAATCTCCAGGCGATCCTCGACGCGTCACTGGCGGGTGAGATAGACGTCGAGGTGGCGGTCGTCATCTCCGATGTCGAGGACGCGCACGCTCTCGAACGGGCGCGGAACGCGGGAGTCCCGGCGCTCCACATCCACCCCGGCCGCTTCCGGACGAAGCTCGAACCGTCCGCGGAGGCGGCGTACGTCCACGCCCTGGAGAAGCACGGCGTGGACATCGTGGCGCTCGCCGGGTTCATGCGCATCCTCCACGACGATTTCCTCACGCACTTCGCCGGGCGCATCGTGAACGTGCACCCGGCTCTTCTGCCGGCGTTCCCGGGTCTCGACGCGCAGGGGCAGGCGTTCGAGTACGGCGTGAAGTGGACCGGAGCAACCGTCCACTTCGTCGATGCCGGCGTGGACACGGGACCGATCATCCTCCAGGCCGCAGTGCCCGTGGAGCCGGGCGACACGAGGGACACGCTCGCCGCGCGCATACTCGAACAGGAGCACAGAATCTACCCTCGTGCCCTCCAGTACATCGCGGAGGGCAAGGTCAGGGTAGAGGGACGCAGGACGTTCACAGCGTCTCCCGCTGAGGAAGGCGCGGCGTCGTGACCGCGGTCTCTCACAGAAGACCCGCTAACGCCCGCGAGCCTCGGACGCGCGGACGGCCGACCCGCGACCCGGCCCGTCTGTCGCTCGGACGACTCGCGATCGCCTGTGTCCCGGCGGCGTGGCTCTTCTTCGCGCCGGTGAGCGCCTCCGGCGAACCCACGACGCTCGTCTACCCGCCGTTCGGTCACTGTCTCGGCATTCACCGCATCACGGACTTCCACAGGTTCATCTACCTGGGAACGCGCACCAAACTGTCGAACCCGACGGGCATTGCGGCGGTGAAGCTCAAGGCCAAGGACGACCCGTCGACCGAATCGGACGACGACGAGCTCACCGTCTTCGGGCTGAATACGGGTAGATGCGAGATCATCTTCAACACCTCGATCTACGAGGCGTCGCTCTACGGAAGTTGCGGCAGCGGCAGCGGCGAGTTCCGCGAGCCCATGGGGATAGCGGCCGACGAAGACGGCAACGTCTTCGTTGCGGACACGGGCAACGACCGCATCGTGCGCCTGTTGTACAAGAACGACACGCTTCGATGGATCAAGGTGTTCGGTTCGACAGGCCCGGGAGAGCGACAGCTCGATCACCCGACCGCCGTCGCTCTGGGACCGTCGGGCACACTCTACGTGTGCGACCGGGGCAACGACCGCGTCGTCGTCATGACCTCGGTGGGGGAGCCCGTGCGGGTCATCGACGGCGACGAGGAACGGGGAATCCGTCTGGAACGTCCGGGGGCACTCGCCGTCGTGGAGGGAGAGGACCCATGGATCGCTCGCGGTCGCGACTTCATGGTCGTTTCCGACCGTGGCGGTGAGAGACTCCTGCGCATGACGAGGGAGGGACGGATCGAGCGTGTTCTGGATGCGCGAGAGCTTCCGGTCTCCGACGCCCGATTCGGTTCGCTCGCGATCGATTTCTACGGCAACGTCTACGCGATCGACCGCGAAGGCGGGCGCATCCACAAGCTGGACCGCGACCTCCGTTACGTGACGTCCTTCGGCGGGAGCGGCACCGGTGACCGCGAGTTCGACGACCCGCGCGACCTCACTCTCTGGAAGCGCTTCGGTCAGATCTTCGTCACGGAGCGCTCCGGAGCCCAGTACCTCTGGATCGGGACGGACATCATGGACCTCGCCGTCGAGCCACCCGCCATCTCGAACACGGGAGAGCGGGTGACGATGTCTTACCTCCTGACCGAGACGTCCAGGGTCACGATCGAGCTGCTCGATGAGCGGAAGAAGGAGGTCGGCGTGCTCGTCAGCAGCAGACGGCGCCCCGTCGGCCTCAATACCGAGCGCTGGGACGACATCGCCGCCCGCCTGGCCGAGCCTCTCCCGCCCGGCCGCTACACCTTCCGGGTCACGGCCACGCCCACGTATTCTTCGGGCAAGTATTTCCACGATACCGCAGAACTCCCGTTTGTGGTGCGCGAGACGTCCCCGGAAACCCCCTGAATCCGGGCGTTTGAGAGCCCCCCCTTGCACGCTTGCGGAATCTCTGCTAGCTTGTTCGGCTGTCTTGCTGCGGGTGCTTCAGAGTGGCCGCCATCCTCGGGGCAGACGCTCCACCAGGAGCCACTGCCCGCACGCGGGCGACCCTGCTTCGCGTGCCCTGCGGTAGCATCCCTGTGTCCGGAGGAAGCGTGTTCAAGAAGCTCTTCAAGAAGGTCGTCGGGACCAAGTCGGAACGCGGCGTCAAGAAGCTGCTGCCCGAGGTGGCGCTGGTCAACGAGGTCTACGAGAAGCTCTCGTCGCTCACGGACGAGGAGCTTCGAGCCAAGACGGACGAGTTCCGCGAGCGCCTGAAAGCCGGGGAGACCGTCGACGACCTCATGTACGAGGCTTTCGCGGTTGTCAAGGACGCGTGCCGCAGGCTCGTCGGCGAGAGCTGGGACGTCGTCGGGCACGACACGATCTGGCAGATGGTGCCGTTCGACGTCCAGATCATGGGCGCCATCATCCTCCACAGGGGCGAGATCGCCGAGATGGCGACCGGCGAGGGAAAGACGCTCGCCGCCACCATGCCTCTGTATCTGAACGCGCTGTCCGGAAAGGGGGCGCACCTCGTCACGGTCAACGACTACCTCGCGCTCCGAGACGCGGAGTGGATGGGGCACGTCTACGAATTTCTCGGCCTTTCGGTCGCTTGCATCCAGGCGGGACAGACACCCGAGGAACGACGCGTCCGGTACGCCGCCGACATCACGTACGGAACGAACAACGAGTTCGGCTTCGACTACCTGCGCGACAACATGGCCGTCCGGCTCGAGGACCGCGTGCAGCGCGGCCATCACTACACCATCGTGGATGAGGTCGACAGCGTCCTCATCGACGAAGCGCGTACGCCTCTCATCATCTCCGGTGTCGTCGAGCACTCGACGCACATGTTCGATCGGCTGAAGGCACCCGTTCAGAAGCTCGTCCGCAAGCAGATGCAGCTCGTGAACACCATGCTCGACGACGCGCAGAAGCTCCTCGAGAGCGGTGACACCCGCTACGAGGGACTCATCAAGCTCGTCCAGGTGTCGCGCGGAGCCCCTAAGCACAGGCGGCTCATGCGCCTCATGGAGGACCCGTCGCTCAAGGCTCAGATCCAACGCACCGAGTCCGAGCTCATGCGGGACAAGCTGCTCTCCGAACTCGACGAGGACATGCTCTACGCGATGGAGGAGAAGGGCAGAAGCGTGTCTCTGACCGAGAGGGGCAGGGACCATCTCTCGCCGGAGGAGCGCAATCTGCTCCTGCTTCCCGACCTCTCCGAGCAGCTGGCGGCCGTCGACGCCGACCGGAGTCTGTCCGACGCGGACAAGGCCGAGCGGAAGAACGAGCTCCATCTCGAATACGCCAAGACGAGCGAGCGCATCCACAATGTCTCCGCTCTCCTCAAGGCATATTCGCTCTTCGAGAAGAACGTGGACTACGTCCTTCAGGACGGGAAGGTCGTCATCGTCGACGAGTTCACCGGTCGTCTCATGGCGGGAAGGCGCTGGTCCGACGGACTGCACCAGGCCGTTGAGGCGAAGGAGGGGGTCACGATCGAGCGCGAGACACAGACGCTCGCGACCATCACACTCCAGAACTACTTCCGCATGTACGACAAGCTCGCCGGGATGACCGGAACCGCTGAGACGGAGGAAGACGAGTTCCGCGAGATCTACGACATCGGGGTCCACGTCGCGCCGACGAACGAGCCCGTGAGGCGCGTCGATTACGACGACGTCATCTTCAAGACCCGGCGAGAGAAGTTCGCAGCGGCCATCGAGGAGATCGAGCGCCTGCACGAAAGGAAACAGCCGGTACTCGTCGGAACCGTCACCGTGGAGGTCTCGGAGGTCATCTCCCGACTACTCAAGGGCAGGAAGGTCCCGCACAACGTGCTGAACGCGAAGCACCACCAGCGCGAGGCCGAGATAGTGAGGAACGCGGGCCAGGCCGGCGCCGTCACGATCGCCACGAACATGGCCGGCCGCGGAACCGACATCAAGCTCGGCCCCGGAGTCGTGCGCTGCGAGAAATGCTGCCTCGAGTGCGAGGACAGAGACTGCGCCAACTGCCCGACCGAGTACGACCACACTGAGGAGTGCCTGGCCGACGTTCCGTGCGGACTGCGCATCCTCGGCACGGAGCGTCACGACGCGCGGCGCATCGACCGACAGCTTCGCGGACGAAGCGGCAGACAGGGTGACCCTGGGTCTTCGCAGTTCTTCATTTCGCTGGAAGACGACCTCATGCGCCTCTTCGGCTCGGAGCGCATCGCCAAGGTCATGACGACACTGGGCGTCCAGGAGGGTGAGGTCATCCAGCATCCGATGGTCACAAAGGCCATCGGGCGCGCCCAGAAGCGCGTCGAGGGACACAACTTCGACATCCGGAAGCACCTCCTCGAATACGACGACGTCATGAACCAACAGCGCGAGGTCATCTACGCGCAGCGCCTGAATACGCTTGAGGGCGGTGATCTCAAGGACGAGATCGAGGAGATCTTCGGGGACATCATCGGACGCCTCGTCGACTCGCACACGTCGGCATCGGACATACAAGAGACGTGGAATCTGGATGGTCTCCGCGAAGAGACGCGGAGGATCTTCCTCGTGGACATCGACTTCGAGAAGGCCGACGTCGCGACCATCACGCAGGACGCACTTCGAGAGAACCTGCTGAAGGCCGCGGGGATCGCGTACGAGCGCCGCGAGGAGCAGCTCACTCCCGAGCTCATGAGGAGACTCGAGCGGCTCGTCTTCCTTCAGGTGATAGACCGGCATTGGCGGGACCATCTCTACGAGCTCGACCGCCTCAAGGAGGGGATCGGGCTCCGGGCGTATGGCCAGAAGAACCCGCTGCTCGAGTACAAGGCAGAGGCGTTCGACATGTTCATGGTCATGGTCGAGTCGATTCAGGAGGAAGCGGTCCAGTACATGTTCCGCGCGCAGGTGTCGACCCAGCCGGAGCCTCAACAGGCGGTCCCCACGGGGCAGGCGGTGCATCCGGACGCGGCGCGGACCTCACGCGAGTCCGTGCCGATCCCGACCGCGCGGGCCTCCGGCGCCGGGGCACCGCCAGGTGCCGCCCCGGGCGCGGTAGGTCCCCGACCCGGGAGCATGACGGCGACACCGCCGCCTCAGTTCGGAGTCCCGTCCTCCGGGAGGGCCCCGCGCGGGGATGGAGCGGCTCAGTCGGGCGAGAGACCGGCGCCCGTGCGGAAAGACAAGAAGGTGGGCCGCAACGACCCGTGTCCTTGCGGAAGCGGTAAGAAGTACAAGAAGTGCTGCGGAAAATCGTAGGCGCCGGAGACGAAGCGGCCTCGATCGGTCATCGCGAGACGAGGGCCGCGGCGCGCAGCGCGCTGGAACCACCACCGACCCGAGCGGAGTCGAGATGGGCAAGTCACTCGTCATAGTCGAATCGAAGGCGAAGGCCTCGACCATCAACAAGTTCCTGGGGCGTGCGTTCACGGTCAAGGCCTCCGTCGGGCACGTCCGTGACCTCCCCAAGAAGGGGCTGTCCATCGACGTCGAGAACAACTTCGCCCCGACCTATGCGACCATCCGCGGCAAGGGCAAAGTTCTGA
>JAUWRQ010000037.1 GCA_030610515.1 Candidatus Eiseniibacteriota bacterium
AGCCGCCAGCAGGTTCGGCTTCAGGAGCACGCTCTGCCCGGGACCGACGACCGCGGGCAACCCTCCGAGAAGCTCGAGCACCTGGCCGACGGCCGCCCCGACGGCGGCGGGCTCGTAGCTCTCGCATCTCGCTACCGCAACCCTGGCCTTCAAGAACAACCTCCGCCTCAGCCCGCCGCGCCCGGAGGGCACACCGCCCTCCGTCCGCACCCTCATCGCGGTCGACGTGCCCGCGCGCGCCTTCCGCGTGCAGCGGCCGCGTAGCGCCCGCCCGGGCACGCTACGGCCTTCCCGATGAGCTCCAGTTCGAAAAGGGCCGAGGCAACGACCGACAGTGGGTCGCGCGGCCGAGCGCGACCGGGGTTCGTCCGATGGAACATCCGAAGCGCCGCCGCTCGATGATGCGACGCACGCCGGGCCGAACGGCCCCCAGGCGGACGCGAGCTCCTCCAACACGTCCTCTATACCCTCGACCAGCTTCGCCCCCGCCTTGATAAGCCCGTTGGGCCCGGCGGAAAGCGGTTCAGTGACGGGACCGGGAACCGCGAAGACCTCTCTACCCTCCTCGAGCGCCCTCGCCGCGGTGATGAGTGCGCCGCTCCTCTCGCCCGCCTCCACCACGACGACCCCCGCCGTGAGACCGGCTATGATCCTATTGCGCGCGGGGAATGAGCCGGGGCGCGGTCCTTGGCGCATCGGGTACTCCGACACGAGCGCGCCCCATTTCGTGATGCGCCTCGCGAGCGCTGCGTTCTCCCCCGGGTAGATCCGGGCGAGCCCGGTGCCGAGCACCGCCACCGTGCAGCACTCGGCTTCGAGTGCCCCCTCGTGGGCGGCCGAGTCGATCCCTCTGGCGAGTCCTGACACCACGGTGAGCCCCGCCGACGCCGCGTCGAACGCCAGGTCACGAGCCACCGACAACCCCCTGCGGGTCGCGGCGCGAGTGCCCACGATGGCGAGCGCAGGCTGAAGGTCCGAGAGAGCGCGTCCTGCGACGTAGAGCCCGAGCGGGGCCCGAGCAGTGGACGCCAGCGGGGTCGGGTAGTCGCGACTCCCGGGAACGGCGTAGCGCGCCCCGTGAGCCCTGGCGAGCCCGAGTTCCTCTCTGAACGCCCCTCCCTCGATCGACCGCCGAATCTCACGGGCAACGCCGGGAGAAAGTCCTTCCCGCCGCACCCGCGTGGCGGCCGCCACGACCGCGCGGTACGTCCCGAATCGATCTATCAGGGCCTTCGCGCGCGCCGGCCCCAGACCTTTCGTCGCGGCCAGCACCAGGGCCGCCTCAGTCTCCTTCAATCTCTCCCGCGTCTCCGCAGGGGAATCCTCAGTCCGGTCCATCGAGCATGCGCCGCACAACGCCCGGGCGGAAGCTCAGTCGGACTGCTCCAGCATACGCCAGACGGCGCCCAGAAGCTCCTTGAGCCCGTCGCCGCGGACGGCGGAGATGAGGAAGACCGGTTCCCCACCAAACCGCGGCGCGACACGCTCGGGGTCGCCCTCACGGTCGCCCCTCCGGGCTTTCTCAGCGCCGCCCTCGGGGCCGTCCTCACGAACTTCCTGCGCAGCGCTCTCGGGGTCGGCGAAGAGGTCCATCTTGTTCAGAGCGACGAGCCGGGGCTTCTCGGAGAGACCCTGACCGTACTGCGTGATCTCGCGGATGAGGGTCTCGTACCTCTCCTCCGGCTCGTCCGCCGCGTCCAAGAGGATGAGAAGCACCCTCGTGCGCCCCCTCGATGAGCCCCGGAAGGTCGGCCATCACGAAGCTCCCGCCCGTGCCGTAGCGCACGAGCCCGAGCACCGGCGACAGCGTCGTGAAGGGGAAGTTCCCGATCTTTGGTCGCGCGGCCGACACCTTGGAAAGCAGCGTCGACTTCCCGGCGTTCGGAGCGCCCACGATCCCGACGTCCGCCAGGAGCTTGAGCTCCAGATCGATCGTGCGCTCCTCCCCTCCGCCACCCTCGTCGAATCTGCGCGGAGCCTGGTCGGTCGATGTCGCGAACCGCGCGTTGCCGCGCCCTCCGCGTCCACCCCGCGCCACCACGAGGCGCGCGCCGGGCTCGTCGAGGTCCGCCAGGATCTCGCCCGACTCGTGCTCCCGGACGAACGTCCCGACGGGCACCTTGAGCAGGACGTCCTCGCCGTCCCGACCCTTCTTGTTGCTGCCCCCCCCGTGCTTCCCGCTTTCTGCCTTGTAGTGCCGCCGGTAGTGGAAGTCGAGCAACGTGCACCTTCCCTCGCAGGCCTCGAGGATGTTGCTCCCGCCGTTCCCGCCGTCGCCCCCGTTGGGACCTCCGCGGGGTACGAACTTCTCCCGCCGGAAGCTCAGGCAGCCGTTCCCTCCGTTGCCGCCCCGCAGGACGATCGTCGCCGTGTCCATCAGCATGCTGCCGCCTCCGAATCGTCCCCGCCCGATTCCGATCGCTCGCCACATGACAGCGACCACCACGGGTTCGGCGTGGTCGTCAGTATCTTGCCGGGGTTCAAGGTGTCCTCCGGGTCGAGAGCGCGCTTGACGCGAGCGGTCAGATCGAGCGCCACGGGCGAGAGCTCGCTCGCGAGGTGCTCGGCCTTGGTGATGCCTATGCCGTGCTCCCCGGAGAGCGCGCCCCCCATCGACACTGCGGCCTCAAAGAGCCTGCCGACGGCCTTCCTCGCCCTCTCGAACTCCGCAGGACTTCCCTTCTCGAGCATGATGTTGACGTGCAGGTTTCCGTCGCCCGCGTGCCCGAACGCCAGGATCGGAAGACGCAGGTTCGCGGAGACCTCGCGCATCGTCCGGACGTACGCCGGTATGGCGCTCCTGGGAACCGCGATGTCCTCGTTGATCTTGGCCGCCCCAAGGCGCGCAAGCGCCGGAGATACCGAGCGACGGATCGCCCAGATCTCTTCCCTCTCCTCTTCGTCCGACGCTTCCCTCACGCCGCGCGCGCCTTCCGCGCTGACGAGCGCGGCAACGCGCGAAGCACCGTCCGCGACCGACTCGCCGGTTCCTTCGAGCTCGATCAGGAGCGCGCCCTCGCACGCTCTCTCCGGGCGACACCCGCGAACGTACTCGTGCGCGCACGCGTATGTCTCGCCGTCGAGGATCTCCAGCACGCCGACGGGAAGTCCCGCGGCGGTTATCGCCGCGACGGCTGACGCCGCTTGCTCGAGAGAGGGAAACTCCGCCCACAGCGTCGCGAAGCTCCGTGGCCGCTCGGTGAGACGAAGCGCCACCTTCGTGACGATCGCAAGCGTGCCTTCCGATCCCGTGAAGAGCGGGGCTCCGTCCCACCCTCTCCTCGGCGCCGCCAGAACGCCGGTCAGAACAATCGATCCGTCCGCAAGGACGAACTCCAGGCCGACCACGTAGTCCCGCGTAGTCCCATGCAAGACGGTCTTCGGGCCGCCGGCCGACTCGGCCACGTTACCCCCGATCGTGGACACCTTGAGACTGGCCGGGTCGGGCGGATAGGTGAGGCCGAGGGAGGCCACTGCATTCCTCAGATCGTCGTTCACGACGCCCGGCTCGACGACCGCGACCCTGTTTCTCGCGTCGACCGCGAGGATGCGGGCCATGCGCTCGAAGGACAGCACGATGCCGCCCTCGACGGGAACGCTGCCTCCCGTGTAGCCAGTCCCGGCGCCCCTGGGAACCACCGGCAACCCGGCTGCGCCCGCGGTGCGCACAAGCTCAACGACGTCGGGGACGCCGCGGGGCCACGCGACCGCATCAGGCAGGAACCGGAAATCGGTCGCGTCGAACGAGTAGCAGATGCGATCCTCGATCCGGTCGGAGAATGCCGAACCGAGTGCGCGCCTGAGGGATCGCGCTGCCGCCCTGGCTTTCTGGGAGGAAGGTCGCATCATGACGGGAGGCTCCGGGGTGTGCGAGCGAAGCGCGCGTCCCGAGAGTCCCGGGACACGCGACGCGAAGCGAACGACCTATGAGTTGCGGCCGGCGCGCCTCTCCACCAGCGCGCGTTCGACCATCTCGGGGACGAGTCCGCCGACGTTGCCGCCCAGACGCGCCACCTCCTTGACGACCGTGGAATTCAGGTAGGTGTAGCTCTCGCTGGGCATGAGGAACACCGTCTCGATCTCGCTCTCGAGTCTCCTGTTCATGAGCGCCATCTGGAACTCGTACTCGAAATCGGAGACCGCCCTCAAGCCCCTCACGATCGCGTGCGCTCCCGCCTCGCGTACGACGTCGACCAGCAGACCATCGAACGGTCTGACCTCGACTCCATCGAGGCCGCGCACGGCGTCCGTAACGTAAGCCATCCGCTCTTCCATCGTGAACATGGGAGCCTTGTCCCGCCCGATCCCGACCGCGACGATGACACGGTCGAAGAGCCGGAGCGCTCGCCGGATCAGATCGAGGTGTCCCGTCGTGATGGGGTCGATGGTGCCGGGGTAGAACGCGATTCTCAACTGGAGCCTCCTTGAGGCGCCGCACAGGGGCGGCGCGGGGTGACGCGAAGGACTGCTCTGGGACTCACTCCACGCGTGATTCGTAGAGGTCGATTTCCGTCGATCCGTATCTCTCGGTTCTTTTGAGCTCGAGGCTCCCGTAGGCGTCGTCGAGCCCCTCGTCGGCCGAACGCTCCAAGACCACGAGCGCACCCGGCGAGAGCCACCGCCATTCTCCCAGCGTCCGGAGCACGGGCTCCTGCAGCCCGCTTCCGTACGGCGGATCGACGAACGCGACGTCGAAGGGCGCACCGGGGAGCCTCGAGCGCAGCAACCTGAGCGCGTCGCCTCTGCGCACGACGCAGTCGCTCCCAAGCCCCAGCCTATCGACGTTGCCCCTGGCCACCCGGACGACCCTCGGATCGATCTCGAGGAGCGTCGCGTGCCGGGCGCCGCGTGAGAGCGACTCGATGGCCAGCGAGCCGGAGCCCGCGAAAAGATCGATGACCGAAGCGCTCTCGATCGACGGTTCTATGATGGCGAAGACCGACTCCCTGACGCGGTCGTACGTCGGCCTGACCCCCGACGCCGGGACGTCCAGCCTCATGCCCCGCAGGCGTCCGGAGATGACCCGCATCCCTCTTCTCTCCCCGCGCGTCCGGGCTTCGGTGAGGGTGCGGCTGCCACCTCCCGCGTGAGCGCCCGGCGGCGCTGGCTAGTCGTCTCCCTCACCTTCCATCCCGTAGCGCTGGAGCTTCCTGTACAGAGTGGACGGGTTGATTCCCAGGATCTCGGCCGCGGCCTTCTTCTTCCAACCCGTTCCCTCGAGCGTCTGAAGCAGATAGCGCCTCTCGACTTCCTCCAGCGTCAGACCGGTGACACCCAACCCCTCTGTGCTCTCCTCCGACGAGCGGGCCTTCTTCCTCAGCTGCTCCGGGAAGATGGAAACGTTGAGATCGGCGGCAGTGATCTCATTCGCGTCCGCAAGTATGACGGCGCGCTCCATGATGTTCTCGAGCTCCCTGACGTTCCCCGGCCAATCGTAGCCTCGCAGGATCTCCATGGCCTCGTCCGAGACACCGACGGAACCCGACGTGAGCTTCGAAAGGAAGTGGACAACGAGAAGCGAGATGTCGGTACGTCGCTCGCGAAGCGGCGGAATCGTGATGGGAATCACGTTCAGACGGTAGAAGAGGTCCTTCCTGAAGCGACCGTCCGCCATGAGCTGGTCGAGATCCGCGTTCGTCGCCGCGATCACACGCACGTCGACCTTGACCGGCTTCGTTCCTCCGACGGGAACGACCTCCCGTTCCTGCAGCACTCGGAGGAGTTTGACCTGAATCGCCGGGGACGTCTCGCTCACCTCGTCCAGGAAGAAGGTCCCACCCTCAGCCACGACGAAGAGTCCTCTCTTGTCGCGAATCGCACCCGTGAACGACCCCTTGACGTGACCGAAGAGTTCGCTCTCGAGGAGTGTTTCGGGCATCGCGCCGCAGTTGACCGTCACGAAACGCTTGTCGGCCCGGGCGCTCCTCGCATGGACGGCCCGCGCCACGAGTTCCTTGCCCGTCCCGCTCTCACCGTGGAGCAGCACGGTGCTCGACGTCTTCGCCACACGGTCGATTAGATCGAAGACCGAGTTGATCTCCTCGGAGCTGCCGACCATCTCGCGCTCGCCGTCGGCGTGCAGCGCTCTCTCGAGCTCCACGTTCTCGTCGCGCAGCCTGTGCATCTCGAGCGCGTTCCTTACGACCTGCTTGAGCTCCTCGTTCGACACAGGCTTCAGGAGATAGTAGAACGCGCCGAGGTTCAGAGCCTCGATGGCGGACTCCTGCGACGCATGCCCCGTCACGATGATGACGGGAACCGAGGGGTCGCTCTCGCGCAGCGAGCTCAGGAGCTCGATCCCCGTGAGCCCTGGGAGCTGGATGTCCGTTACGACGACGTCGAAAGCCCCCTTGGCACAGAGCCTGACGGCCTTCCTCCCGTCGGCGCTCGAACTCACCTCGTAGCCTTCGCGCTCGAGCATCATGGAGAGGTATTCGCGAATGCTGTCTTCGTCGTCGACGACGAGTATCCTTCCGTTCGGCATGTTAGTCCCTTCCAGGGTGTCGTCGGCTCGGCGAGCCGCTCTACAAGCTGAGATAGACGATGAACCGACTGCCTCTGCCGGGCTTGCTTGCGACCGTTATCCTGCCGCCGTGTGACTGCACGATCTTGTCTACTATGGAGAGACCCAAACCAGTTCCACCCTTCTTGTCTGTTCGGAAGGGCTGGAAGATCTCGTCCCTCTTCTCGGCCGGGATGCCGCATCCGGTGTCCTCGACGATGACGGCAACGTCGTACTCGGTTCCTGCCTCAAGTCCTCTCGACGCGAACTCGGGCTTCTGGACAAGGCAGAGCGTGACGGTCCCCGATCCGTCGATCGCCTCGAGAGCGTTGATGGTGAGATTGAGAAACCCACGCCTGAGCTCGTCGGCGCACCCCGTCACGTCCACCGGCGTTTCCGCCTGGACGCTGAGCTCGAGGCCTCCCCGAAAACTCGGGTGGTTCCTGGCGACGACCTCGATCTCGCGCAGGAGCAGATCGAGCCGGACCACTTGCCTCTCGCCCGACTCCATCCGTCCGAAAGAGAGAACGTCCTGAACCAGATTGGCGAGGCGATCCGATTCCTTCGTCACAAGCTCCAGGAGCTTCGCCCGGTCTCCCGTGGCGTCGAGGTCTTCCTTCAGGAGGTCGACGGAGCCTCTTATCACGTTCAGGGGATTGCGCACCTCGTGCGCTAGACCCGCGGCAAACTCGCCGAGCGCCGCAAGACGGTCCTCGTGCCGGAGCCTCTCCTCGATCCTGCGGGCCGCGGTCAGATCCTGGAATATGGCGACCACACCGCTCTCCCCGCCGTCGTCGTCGCGGAGGATCGATGTTGAGAGCCCGACGGGCGTCCCGCCGCCGCGCCCCCTCCTCACGAAGAACTCCGCCCTGGCCTCGGTGTGCCCGGCCTCGAGAGCCATCGCCACGCGCTCGCAGAACGCCGGCACGTCGGCGAACGCGACTCTGTACTCGCGGCCGCGGACCTCGTCCTCCGACACGCCGAGTATCCTGGCGCCCGCGTGGTTGACGTAGACCACTTCACCTTTGCTGTCGACGAGAACGAGGCCGCTCCCGATGTTGTCGATGATGCTGGCCATCCGGAGCCGCGCGGTCGCGAGCTCTGTCTTCGTCTCACCCAGCTTCCGGTCGCTCTCGCCGGCAGTGCGCGCGAGGTACCCCACGAGCGCCGCGACGAGAAGAAGCGACCCGACAAGGATGGTGACCTCGGCGTACGCTCCGGACTCCT
>JAUWRQ010000074.1 GCA_030610515.1 Candidatus Eiseniibacteriota bacterium
CCCGTTCAAAGCGGGGAGCCCCTCGAAGGATACTATGGAGGGCGGCAAGCCCGGTCAAGGCGTTTCGGGACCCGGAAAGCGAGCGCCCACCAGCTTCGTGCTCAAGCGGTGGGCGCGCTCGTCCCAGATTCGGGGACTCCGGATCGTACTGCCTGTGAGATCTCTAGTTCAGGTATACCTTCAGCTCGTCCAGTCCGGGGGACTGCCTGAGCTTCCGAAGGGCCTCCTCCTTGATCTGCCGAATCCTCTCTCGAGTGAGGCCCATCTTCCGGCCTACCTGCTCGAGCGTGTGCTTCTTGCCGCCGCCGAGCCCGAAATACTGCTTCAGGATCAGGCTCTCGCGCTGGGTCAGCATGTCGAGCACCATGTCGACCTCGCGCCCCAGCGACTCGTAGTGCAGTCCCGTGAGCGTCGGATTGTCGGACGGATCGGCGACCAGGTCTCCGAGGTCGACGTCCTCGTCCGCGGCGATCGGAGCGTCGAGAGACAAGCTCGTCACCGAGAGCTTCTTCAGCTCCGCGATATCGTTGACCTTCATCTTCATCGCCGCCGCGATCTCATCGTCAGTCGGCTCACGCCCCTGTTCCTGCCTCAGTCGCTCGATCGTCCGCCACATGCGCCTGATCGCACCCGACTTGTTGAGCGGAAGGCGCATGGCGCCACTCTGCTCCGACATCCCCTTGAGTATGGCGTGCCTAATCCACCACACGGCATACGTGATGAACTTCCGACCGCGAGTCGAGTCGAAACGCTTCGCCGCCTCGATGAGACCCACGTTGCCTTGATTGATGATGTCCATGATCGGCGAGCCGGTCTTGCGCGCATACACCTTCGCGACGCTCACGACGAAGCGCAAGTTCGCCTGCACGAGTTCGTCCCGCGCCTTCCGGTCACCTCTCAGAATGCGCGACCCTATCTCCTGTTCCTGCTCCCTCGTGAGCAAGGGGGTCCGGGCGATCTCCTGAAGGTAAGCCTCCAGGCTCCGGTCTTCTTCGGCTGCGCTTCCGTAGTACGACATACTCTCACCGCCCTTCGGGACGAGCGTTCCCGCCCCGGTTCGTCACCTCTACTTCTCCGGCTTGATGGCCACGAAGTAGGTGTAGGCACCGCGCAGCACCATCACCGCGATCGCCTTGTCGTGACCTTCCAGCTCACCCATCACCCGTCTGTAGTCCGGCAGGCCCGAGATCTCGCCGTCGTCGATCTTCACGATGATGTCGCCGCGCTGAAGACCGCCGTCCGCTCCCGGACCGCCGCTCTCGAGGTCGACCACGAGCACGCCGTCCTCGGCGTCTATACCGAGCTCTCGCGCGAGCGGATCGTCGAGCCCCACCACGTGTATTCCGAACCAGGTAGTCTCGTCGTCTTCATCGGGCTCGTCGATGGACGCGGTCCCGTCCGGCCGCTCGGAGAGCGTCGCGTGAAGCGTCTTCCGATCTCCGTCGCGTACGACCGCGATCGACACGGTCTCGTCCGGACCGAATCCCGCGACGACACGTCTGAACTGCGGGACGTCCATGATCTCCACGCCGCCGAACTCCAACAGGACGTCACCGGGCTCGAGTCCCGCGTCGTGTGCCGGCGTGTCACTCTCGACGTTCGCGATGATCACACCGCGCGTGCTCGAGAGGTCCTTCGCCTCGGCGAGCTGCTGCGTGATACCCTGCGGCACAACGCCGAGGTAGCCGCGCACGACCCTGCCCTCGCTCACGAGCGACTTGGCCACGTTACGCGCCAGGTTGATGGGTATCGCGAACCCGATCCCGTTCGCGGACGCGTTGATCGCGGAGTTCACTCCGACGACCCGGCCCTCGATGTCGACCAGCGGACCGCCGCTGTTCCCGAAGTTGATGGACGCGTCGGTCTGGATGAAATCCTGGTAGAGCGGCGCGCCACCGCGGATGTTCAGGTCGGTCCTGCCCTTCGCGCTGATGACGCCGACCGTCACCGTGCCCTTGAGCTCGAGCGGATTCCCGATCGCGATGGCCCAGTCGCCTACGCGGATCATGTCCGAGTCTCCGAGCTCGACGGTGGGCAGGTCGTCTCCCACGATCTTGATGACCGCAATGTCCGTGCTCGGGTCCTGCCCGACGATCTCGGCGCTGAACTCGCGCCCGTCGAGCAGCGTGACCTCGATCTCATCGGCCCCCTCGACGACGTGGTTGTTCGTCATCACGTAGCCGCTTGTGTCGTAGATGAAACCCGACGCGGACCCGGGGATCTCGTACTCCCGTTGCCCGTTGTCGTCCCCGAATCTCTGGCGGTACTGCCTCTCCCCGAGGAACTGCTTGAGCATCTCCTGGAACGGATCAGGTCCCCGGCGGACGGTGCGCTTCGTGTCCACGCTCACGACGGCCGGGAGCACCTCGTCCGCGACCGCCACAAAGGGACTCTCGCCTCTCGACATCATTGCGTAGGGCGCAGCTCGGAAGCTCGTGCCCTCCTGCGCGCTCGAGACCGGAGTGAGTTCGCAGTTCGCGGTGACCAGAACGCCGACCACGAAACCAGCCGTGAGGAGCACCGCTCCTCCGAACCAGATGCTGCCGGTGCGGTTCTTCACATCGAACTCCCTTCGGTTCTCTCCCTCTGGTGAAATTCTCGGGTGTGGACGATTCGACCAGAGAGAACCTAGCCGGGTTGAACCGACTACTCCTCGGACTCGGCCTTCGCGCGCTCGGCTTTCGCCAGCTCGATCTCCTTCTCCCACTTCTCGATGTCGAGCCTAATCTTCTGGATGGCCTCGACCGCTCCCATGATCTCGTCGTCCTGGGGAAGTGAGTCCTGCTCGCTCTTCTCGAAGAGATCGAACGTGCGGCCGCCGATCTCGCTCATCGTTCTGGCGATCTGGCGGTTCACGCGGAGGATCTCAACCTTGGCACGGCTGATCTGGGTGAGTTCTTCGGCCTTGTCGGATGCGTATACGTATCCGTCAACAATCGCGTTCTTCACGTCGTCCCAGAGACTCGCCATGGGTTCCTACCTCCGTGTCCGGGGGGTTTCGCTTGCCCACAAAGGCCCGCGGACCTATACTCCCTGTGAGCGGCGACTTATGGCGTCTCCTTGACCCTGAGGGCCCGTCCGGCACCCGCTTCCGGCCCCGCAGGCACGTCTCATCGCCGCTCTTGAACCCGAATAATGAGATGCAATTATATGAATACGGTTGCTGACCGTCAAGCTGATTTGGACAGGTTCCGCGACGTCACATGAATCTCAGTCACACAGATCGTAGAGTTCTAAGGTATTCGCTCACGGTTGCTTAGCACGAGTGGCCCGGGCGATGCCCCCTCGGCCGGTCTCCTGCGAGCGGGCCACCCCGCCGATTTCTCTGAAGGACGATTCATGACCAAGGGTGAACGCGGTCTCACAAACACTTCGACGACGGAACTGCCCGTTTACTTCATCGCGGATGCGCATCTGGGGATAGAATCTGGGGACGTCGAGCGCGCCAAGACCGACGACCTCGTCGAGCTCCTGGGCTCCCTCCGCTCCCACGCCTCTCACCTGTATTTGGTCGGCGACATCTTCGACTTCTGGTTCGAGTACCCCTACTCGACCCCTCCCCGTCACGAGCGAACCATCGCGGCACTCTCCTCGCTCGCCCGCGCCGGAACCGCGGTCCACTTCATCGGCGGCAACCATGACTACTGGGCTGGAGGCAAGCTCGAGGCGCTGACAGGCGCCTCCGTCCACCGGAATCCGATTGAGGCGACTCACTTCGGACGCCGCATCTTCGTCGCTCACGGCGACGGGCTCCCGAAGGGCGACCGGGGATACCGCCTTCTCAGGTCTGTGATCCGCAGCCCGATCGCTGTCGCAGGATTCAGCTTGATACCTCCCCGTGTCGGCGCCGCGATCGCGAGGTGGGCGTCGGGGTTATCGGATGTGACTGACGAGCGCATCCGTCGCGCGGTCCCACCGATGCTTGAGTTCCTTCGCGAGAAGCTCGAGGGCGAGTTCGACGCTGTGGTGGTCGGTCACGTGCACCGTCAGATCGTGCGCGAGTGGACCGATGGGACGGGCGTCGTCGTAGGCGACTGGATGGCGGGACGCTCCGTCGTCGCGCTCGATGCCTCGGGGTTCCGACCTCTCCGCTGGATCGACGGCGAGCTTGGCGACGCAACGGCGCCGACGGAAGACTGCTGACCAGACGGGGCCGTCGACCGAAACCCCTCTACGCGAAGACGCTCGCCCGAAGCCGGAACCGCGGAGCCCCTCCCCGGCCCCGGAACCCCGAGTCGCGATCGACTCGGCGGAGGCTCGGCGGTCAGACAAGCCAGCGCCGCCGGGACAAGTCAAAGCCCGGCGGCGTGCTGTCTCTTGCTGCGCGGCTCCAGCCAGTCTAGAGCGTGAAGCCGAGCGATATCCTGTGGGTGTCCCCCAGGTCTGAGTAGAACGGCGTGAACGCGTAGTCGAGCCGGAAGTTCCTGACCTTGGCCCCGAACCCCCACGACACGTTCTGGTTGTCCCACCCGGTCCTGTACCCGAAACGCACCGCAATCATGTTCGAGTACTCGAACTCGGCTCCGAAGTGGTACTTCGCGTCGCCGTCATTGGGCATCACGGCGTCGCCGGTCAGGAGCAGATCTCCACGCACCGCATCCACGGGGGTCTCGAGCGCCGCGCCGAGGCGATAGGTCAGCGGGAGGCTGAACTCGTCTTCGATGAACGTCATGCCCGGCCCCAGGTTCTGCACGGATGCGCCGGCCCAGAGACCGGGGATCGTGGGGATGCGGTATCGTGCGCCAAGATCGGCCGCGAACCCGTTGGCGATCTCGTCATCGATCTTCTCGAACAGGTACTTCGCTCCGACACCGACGTGCAGATACTCGGTGAGCCTCCGCCCGTACGCTCCCGTCGCCGCGAAGTCGAAGACGCCGAAGTGGCCCATCGGCTCCGAGGTCGGACCCTCCCTGCGCTCAAGGTCGTCCATGTAGAGGCCGGTGATGGCCACGCCGAACGACTGAGTTCCGTCGGACATCACGCCGCCGGCGTACTCGTAGCGTATCCCCTCGAACCACTCGCTGTGCATCAGAAGGACGTCGATGTTCTCAACCGCGGCCGTCCCGGCCGGGTTCCAGTAGATGCACGAGGCGTCTCCCCCGACGGCCGTATAGGCGTCGCCCATGCCTATCGCCCTCGCGCCGACCCCCAGCTTGAGGAACGTGAGTCCGGACGAACCGTCCTCCCCACTTGCGAGAACCGGGGCCGCAAGCAGGAGAGCAACTGAAAGGAGCGCTAGCGAACGCTTCATTGGGACCTCCCCGAAGAGGCCGGGACGGAGCCTCGAAGCCATAAGACATTGCCGCACGGGCGATTCCGACGACGGAGCGGCTCGATGTGCTCCTACCGTGAGCCGCCGCGTGGAAACTCTGACGCATCACTGACCCAGTTTACTCAACGCTGGAGAGGCCCGCAAGCCACAATTGAGCGCTGCCTTCCCGGCGGAGAGCCCGTCCGCCTGCGGGGAGCATGCCGGATTGAGCCCGCCCCGACGGGCCGTCTCCGGCGCGAATCGTTCGGCGGGCGCCGGGCAGGTGAAGTCCCGCCCCTTTTCGGGTCAACCCCCGCCCAGCCCACACCACGTTCCGAACGAAACGCAAGCGCTCGACCGTAGTGAGTAACAAGGCGCGTGCCATCGGGGTGCGGGAGTGGCCCGGGAACACGACAGCAGCCGGAACTGCTGCGAATGCCCCAAGTTGCGAGAGCGTCCAGCGCGCACGGGGCGAACCCGGGCCGGACGCGCGAACCGCAGGCTGTCAACCTGGTGTACATCTCTCCACGGAGGCTGGGTGCGCGCCGAGCCGGCGGTTGACGCCGCCTTGCCCAAGTGGGATGATTGTGGAGACACAATGGTGGAGCTTCGAGCGGCAGAAGGAGTGGAAGATGATCGCGTACAGACGTGAGTTCGTGCGGGTCGTGGGCGTTGTGTCTCTCGCGGCGCTGCTCCTGCTGGGAGGCTGTACGAGCAGGTGCACGAACCCCGAGGAGTCGGACGACGACCCGTACCCTCTGCGCACCTCGCCGGACAACGTGTTGGAGAAGTTCAACCTGGCCTACAAGGCGATGGATGCCGAAGCCTACCTCGACTGCCTCGCGGACGACTTCGAGTTTCACCTGAACCCCGATGACACCGGAGACCCTCAGAACCCTCTCCCTGACTC
>JAUWRQ010000341.1 GCA_030610515.1 Candidatus Eiseniibacteriota bacterium
CCCGCGGACTCGATCTCGATGTAGGCCGGCGGCAGGTGGCTGTGCGGTCGGAGCGTCAGGAAGTTCGGGTCTGACTCGACGAGTTCCTGCTTCGTCTGACCGTCATCGACATCCAGGTCGTAGGCGGCCAGAGCGTGCGCGATCGCCTCCAGCGCATCCAGGCCCGCGTGTGCGAAGTAGGCATCGGTGACGTCCAGTTCGATCCTGAGGAGCTGGTCGCGGTGACCCAGGCTGTCAGGCACGATCGCGATCAGCTCAACCTCGCACGCCAGCTCCTCGAATCTCAGAAGCCGCTCGTCGGCGACAGCGAACGAGGGTAGCGCCGTCTCCTCGATGTACAGCTGCAGTTCCGAGAAGTGGAAATCGTCCCTGTGTTCCGTGGCGAGGGCGAACAGGGAGGATGGATCCGGGACTCGAGTGAACCAGAAGAGCGCCCTCCCGGACCGCCCGGAGCCGTCGGGGAAGAGGCTCGAGAGGACGGCTCGAAGCTCCGGATCGGTCATGACCGAGAGGACCCTGGTTAGCGCCGAACAGAGAAGGGCCCCGCAGTGGTCCGGGTCGAACTCGAGAGCCTCCTCGAACTTCGCGAGCGCTCCGTCGACGTCGGCCTCCCAGTCCCAAGGCGCCGCATTGATGTCCACATCCTGGAGTTCCTCGGACAGCTCCATGAGCCCCTCCAGGTACAGCTCGCCGGCGGCGTCCGCGCTGCTGGCTCCGTCGCCCGCGCAGCCCCAGAGACAGACCAGGAGCAGAGAGGAAGAGATCAGGAGAATGCACGTACGTGTCTTCATCGATGCGCCTCCGTCTGCACGCCCGAGCACGGCCGTCCCTGCGTCCGTCGTCGTCGCCCAAAGAAGGAGGTGCCCACCGCGCTCGAGCGGAGGGCACCCGGTTGGTACGCCCAGGAGGACTCGAACCCCCAACCTTCTGGTCCGTAGCCAGACGCTCTATCCAATTGAGCTATGGGCGCTCAATCATGGCGGAGAGGGAGGGATTCGAACCCTCGGTACAGTTGCCCGTACAACTGCTTAGCAGGCAGCTCCCTTCAGCCACTCGGGCACCTCTCCATGGGTGTTCCTTCGAATCCGCTCGACGCTGAACGCCGTTGGCGGAGGGCGAGGGACTCGAACCCCCAAGGGCTTGCGCCCGGCGGTTTTCAAGACCGCTGCCTTACCAATTAGGTCTAGCCCTCCGACCTCCAGCGGCAGTATAGCAACCGTCCGTGGGGCTGTCAAACCGATTCGCCCCGTCCCGTCGACTCATGCGCTCAGTGCCACCGCGAGTCTTCGCGCGCTTCCCTCGCTGCGGGGTCGGCGGCGGCCCGCTTCTCCTGCTCCGCCCACTCACGCATCTTCGCGCGGCTCCGCTTCAATCGAACGCCGAAGGCGACGACGAAGAAGACCGCCGCCAACGTGAAGAGCACTCGCCCGTCGTTCAGCAACGTCCCCCACGTGAACCGGCGCGAAATGAACTCCGCGAACGACCTCTCGAAGTCCGCAGGAGTCATCCCGGTGAGCCCCGCAACGGCGGAGTCGAAGTCGCCCGCGTCGGCGACGGCCCGGACCAGCCCCCCGGGCTCCCGGACGCTCGCCGCGTTCATCAGGAACCGAACGGCCTGAAAGGACATCGCGTACGCCTGCGCGGCCGCCTCCCTGCCGGAAGGGAATGAGGCGTCCAGCGAACTGAGGGGCGGCAGCGTGCCCGACTTCGCGGCCGCGGCGAGCCCGCTCGCCTGCCCCATCCTCCACTCCCCGGCCACGGCCTGTGCGATCCCCTCGTCGAACCAGCGCGGAACGTCGATCCCCCGGAGCACCTTCCCCGCCGCGATGTGCGCCAGTTCGTGCTCGACGACGGACTCCATCTGGAGCGGATAATCCACGATGCGCGGGCTCTTGAGAACGACCAGACCGCGTCCCATCATGGCGCAGCCGACGCCCCAGTCCGGCGCGCCGTGGTAGGTGAGCTGCGAGAACTCGGAGTCGGTCGACGCTATGACCACGCGAAGCGGCGACAGAGTGGAAAGACCCATGGACGCTGCGATCGAGGGAGCCTCGTTCTCGTAGATCTCAAGCACGCGCGCGGCGTAGCGCGCGTCGTCGGAGTGGTGAAGAACCGCGAGCTCGGCGCCGCCGAGTGTCGACCAGTCGCGGCCGTCCCACGGCAAGGTGCCCTCGTCAGCGAGAGAAACCGCGAGGTGCGGCGACCATAGCAGAAGGAGGGCGATGAGCGCCCTCCGTGCCACACTGATGCCGATCCGGGCCGTGCTCATGCGCGGCCGCCGGCTTTCTTGTAGAGGGGTGACATCGCCCGAAGCCTCTCGATGATGCCGGGGAGCACCGTGAGCACGCGGTCGATCTGCTCCTCCGTCGTGTGTCTCCCGAGACCGAATCTCACGGACCCCTGGGCTACGTTCGGCGCGACGCCCATTGCCGAGAGCACGTGCGAGGGCTCGGCCGAATCGGTCGTGCACGCCGACCCCGTCGACACGGCGATCCCCTCCATGTCGAGCGCCAGGACGACGCTCTCGCCCTCA
>JAUWRQ010000144.1 GCA_030610515.1 Candidatus Eiseniibacteriota bacterium
CATCTGGGGGAAGCTCGAGATCGAGTGCGACCGCTTCATACGGTCGACCGATGAGGACCACGTGACCGGACTGCGCGCTCTCCTCGTTGCGATGAAGGACGACATCTACCAGGGTCACTATGAGGGATACTACTGCGAGTCGTGCGAGTCGTTCCAGCAGGAGAAGGACCTCGTCGACGGGAACTGTCCCGTTCACGGAACTCCCCCCGCCTGGATCAAGGAGGAGAACTACTTCTTCAAGCTCTCGAAGTACGGAGAGCCGCTACTTCGGTACATCGAAGAGCATCCCGAGTTCATAGAGCCCACAACTCGCAGGAACGAGATCACGCAGTTCATCCGGAGCGGACTCTCCGACATCAGCGTCACGCGCGCTGGCACCGACTGGGGCTCGCCGTTCCCCATGGACGAATCCCAGGTTGTCTACGTATGGGTGGACGCCGTGAGCAACTACGCCACCGGGGTCGGCCTGGGCACGGACGACGCCCGCTTCGCGAAGTGGTGGCCCGCCGACGTGCACATCATCGGCAAGGACATCACCAGGTTCCACTGCGTCATCTGGCCGGCGATGCTCATGTCGGCGGGCATCGAGCTTCCGAGAAAGGTGTTCGGCCACGGCTTCGTCTACTCGAAGGGCCAGAAGCTCTCCAAGAGCAGCGGAGTCGTCGTCGACCCGCTGGAGGCGGCCGACGTTTTCGGCTCGAGCGCGCTCCGCTACTTCCTGATGCGCGAGGGGACCTACGGGAAGGACGTAGACTTCTCGTGGGAGCAGTTCCGCGCCAGGTACGACTCGGAGCTCGCGAACGACCTCGGGAACCTGCTCTCACGCGCCACGGCCATGGTCGTGAAGTTCCTCGCGGGCGCCATCGATCGTCAGGGCATCGCGGTCGAAGGGGTGCTTGCGGACCTGGCAGAAGAAGTGAGAGAGACCGTCGTCAGGGAGATGGCGACCCACGCCCCCCAGGCGGCACTGTCGGCCATCTGGGAGCTGGTGCGTCGGGCCAACGCTTATATAGAAGAGGAGAAGCCCTGGGTGCTCGCGAAGGAAGATGCCGAGCAGCTTCCTTCGGTCCTTTTCGAGGTCCTGGAGGCCATACGACAGGTGGCCGTCCTCGCGTGGCCCGTTATGCCGGGCAAGTCCGAGGAGATCCTCGGTCGACTCGGGCTCTCCTTCGAGCCCGGCGCCGTCGACCTGGATGAGCTCCTTGCGTGGGGCGCCGGGTGGCCCGACGCGATAGCTCTCAGCAAGGCCGACGCCGTGTTCCCCAAGTACACAGACGAGGAACTCGCGGGCACCTTCGGCATCGTGTCGGGCGCCGGAGAAGACGGGGAAGAGACGGCCCAGGAGGAACCCACGAAAGGTGAGGCGCCGATGCTCACGTTCGACGACTTCCAGAGATTGGAGCTCAAGCTCGCACGCGTTCTCGAGGCAGACAGGATCGAGGGGACCGACAAGCTCCTCAAGCTTAAGGTCGACCTTGGCGGAGGCGACGAGCGCCCGGCGGTCGCCGGTATCGCGGCCGCGTACGACCCCGCCGTTGTTGTAGGGAACACGGTCGTGGTCGTCGCCAATCTCGAACCCGCTACGATTCGAGGTGTGGAGTCCCGCGCGATGCTCCTGGCGGCGTCGGGCGACGACGGTCTCTCGGTCGTGATACCGGACCGCGAGCTTCCGCCTGGCACGAAGGTGCGATAGTGCACGGGTCGGGACGCTCTGAGCCGGAAGGCCGCGCGTCGGTGCGCCGCTTGAGCGACACGCACGTTCATCTCAATCTCAGGGATTTCGCGCGTGACCGCGATGAAGTCATCGCCCGGGCTCGATCGGCCGGCATCGAGCTTCTCGTGAACGTTGGGTTCAGCCTGACCACATCCAGGGAGTCGGTGCGGCTCGCTGAGGCTCACGATTTCATCTACGCGTCCGTCGGCGTCCATCCTCACGAAGCAAGCACTCTCACCGACGCCCTCTTGTCGAAGCTTCGTTCCCTGGCCGAGCACCCGAGGGTCGTGGCGCTCGGCGAGACAGGTCTCGACTACTACCGGGACCTCTCGCGTCGCGAGGACCAGCGGAACGCCTTTAGGGCGCAGATCCGTCTGGCGCGTGACGTGGGGCTGCCTCTCATCATCCACAATAGAGACGCCCTCGACGACGTGCTCACGATAATGGACGAGGAGGACGCGGGTTCTGTCGGCGGTGTGATGCACTGCTTCCCGGGTGACGCCGCCTACGCGCGGGAGGTCGTCGCGCGCGGGTTCCACGTGGGAATCGGAGGTCCTGTCACCTACTCCCGCAAGGGGCGGCTTCTCGACGTCGCCAGGGAGGTCCCGGTGACCAGGCTTCTCCTCGAGACCGACGCGCCATGGCTGACCCCCGAACCTCATCGCGGCCGGGCGCGCAAGCACGGCCAGCGCCCTCGGAATGAACCGGCGTACGTTGCCGACGTCGCCGAGACGATAGCGACGATACGCGGCGTGGACGTCGCGGACCTTGCGCGGGCGACGACGGGCAACGCGATGAGGCTCTTCAGCATCGGCGCGACGCAGAGGCCCTCTATCGCGTACGAGATGTGGGGCAACCTCTATCTGAACATCACGAACCGCTGCACGAATGAGTGCGGGTTCTGCGTGCGCTACCAGTCCGACACGCTCTGGGGCTACAATCTGAAGCTGGACCGCGAGCCGACCGTCGAAGACATCGTAGAGGCCGTGGGCGACCCGACGCGCTTTCGCGAGGTCGTCTTCTGCGGATACGGCGAGCCGACGACACGACTCGACGTCCTCCTCGATGTGGGAAGGCGGCTCAGAACTGCAGGCGCCCGTGTCCGACTTGACACCAACGGGCACGGCAATCTCATATGGAGCAGGAACATCGTGCCGGACCTCGAGGACGCCGTCGACTCCGTATCGGTCAGCCTCAACGCGCAGGACGCTGCTACCTACAGTGAGATCTGCCGGCCGAAGTTTGGTGAGAAGACCTTCGATCATGTGGTAGGTTTCGTCCGCGAGTGTGTCAAGGCGGGGCTCGAGGTGACCACCAGTGTCGTCGCCGTGCCGGAGGTCGACGTCGAGGCCGTCCGGAAGATTGCGGCCGGGCTCGGAGTCCCTCTCAGGGTGCGGGGTTGAAGTGATGCCGGGCCGAGGGTCTGAGCAGGGTCGCGCACCGCGGCGAACAACAGCGAGGCCGTGAGCGTGGTGGTGCCTACCCGAGCGCGGGCGATGCTCGAGAAGTACGGGCTCGCCCCATCAAGGGAGCGGGGCCAGAACTTCCTCGTCGACCCCAACGTCGCCAGGAAGGTCGTCGAGGCTGTAGGCGCCTCGCCGGACGAGGTCGTCGTAGAGATCGGGCCCGGGTTCGGTGCGATAACGTTCGGCATCGCCGAGAGGGCCGCACACGTCGTCTGCGTCGAGTACGACGCCGGCATCGCGAGGGCCTTCAGGAAGGAGTACGGAGACGTCGACGGCGTCACCCTCGTCGAGGGTGATGCGCTGGAGTTCGATCTGGGCCTCGCGGCGCGCGAGCATGGAGTCGAGAAGGTCGTCGTGGCCGGGAATCTGCCCTACAATCTGACGAGCCCGGTCATCCGCACGCTGATCGACGGCAAGGAGCACGTGTCGCGGGCGATCCTGATGATCCAAAAGGAGGTGGCCGACCGACTGCTGGCCGCTCCGGGCACTCCCTCGTACTCGGCGCTCACCGCGGTCATCTGCTTCCACGCCGCTGTGCGGCCGCACTTCGTCGTGCGGAGAACGTGCTTCCATCCGCGACCGACCGTCGACTCGAAGGTCGTGGAGATCGATCTCACGTGTGCGCCGCCGCGGCGCGTGGATCCGGCCGTCTACTCGGGTGTGGTACACGCGGCGTTCGGGAAGAGGCGCAAGATGCTGAGGCAGGCACTCTGTGACGTGGCCGTTTCGGCCGGGACGACGGTGGAGCGGCTGGGATCGGAATCGGGGATCGACCTGGCGAGGAGGGGTGAGACCCTCTCGGTCGATGAGTTTGAAGTGCTGGCGCTCGCACTGACGACGGCGCCGCGTGCCCGCGGTCAGCACGGGGAGCGGAAGTGAACAGGAAACCCAGCCATCTCCTCACGTTCCTGGTCGTTCTCATCGTCGTTTTCCCAGCACCTCTCTTGTGGGCGCAGGAGGAGGATGAAGGGGACGAGGAGGAGACGGTCGAACACGGCCCGTTGTACGGGACGCTTCGTCCGGACGAAGATGCGGTGGAGCCGGCGTGGGACCCGGAGTTCCACCCGACCTACGGGCTCACGCACACGCGCGATCAGGATGTGTCCTCCTGGAAACAGACCTTCGACATGGATTACCCCCTCTCGCGCAAGATCTCGTTTCGAGCATCGTCGAACATCGTCGTTCGAGAGAACCAGGCCCTGAGCCGTCTGAACCGGCAGGAGACCTGGAACGCGGGTCTCAACCTCAGCCTGTCCGACGCGATTTCGACGGGGCTCAAGTTCGTGCGCACCAACCAGGAGGACATCCGGAACCAGGGCGAGTCCAACGAGGTCCGGAGCTTCAGGGAGCGCGAGTCGGTCAACCTCACCACCGATTTCCGGAAGGCCTACCTGAATGACATCGGCGTGACCCTCGGTGTGTCCGGCGGATTCGAGAAGAACGACTACGCCGACGTTTCGAGCAGGGGCTCGAACCAGAGAATCAACGCCGGCCTCCGGTACGATGCCCCGATGGGCATGAGCACGGACTTTCACTACAACGGGAGCCACTCGCTTCTCGACTCGGAGCAGGGCGCGCTCAAGAGCACGGACGAATCCGTCGAGCACAGCCTCACCGGACACGTCGGCTACGACTGGAAAAACAACACATTCAGTGTCGA
>JAUWRQ010000071.1 GCA_030610515.1 Candidatus Eiseniibacteriota bacterium
CCGTCGTCAACGAGGCTCTCTGCAAGGGATGCGGGACGTGCGCGGTGGTCTGTCCGAGCGGGGCGATTTCGATCAGGCACTTTACCGATGAGATGATTGAGACGATGGTCGAGGCCTACCTGAGGCCGACAGAGGAGCAGGGCAGAAAATCCTGGCCGGGGGGGGACGTTGGCGAGCGCGGGTAGCGCGGAGAGCGCGGCAGGGAAGAGCGCCGCAGGTGAGAGCGCGGCAGGGAAGAGCGCCGCAGGTGAGAGCGCTGCGGGGAAGGGCGTGGGGGCGGCCGTCGGCAAGCGCGAGGGTGGTGCGAGCGCCGCCGGCGCGTTCGAGCCGAGGGTCGTCGCGTTCGCCTGCAACTGGTGCAGCTACCCGGCGGCGGATGCGGCCGGCATCAACAAGATGCAGTACCCCCCGAACGCACGGATTATCAGGGTCATGTGCGCGGGGCGCATTCACCCGGCGTTCGTTCTCAAGGCGCTCGAGCTGGGTGCCGACGGTGTTCTCGTGTCGGGCTGCCACTTCGCCGACTGCCACTACCTCTTCGGTGCCAAGCGGGCTTCGGAGCAGTTCGAGAAGACGGCCAAGCTCGTTCATCTCCTCGGACTCGAGCCCGAACGAGTCAGGTTCGAGATGATCTCGGCGGCTGAAGCGCCGAAGTTCGTGCGCGTGATGCATGAGTTCGTGGACGACCTCCGAAAGCTGGGACCGACGCCGCTGGATGGTGCAGAGCAAGGCGAACTCGAGGTGCCCGGCGCCGTCGGAGACGAGCACACGTAGGGTCGGCATACGGAGCAGACGGAACGACGGGAGACACGCTTAGGACCATGGCCACTTCGGAACTCGATCTCCTGAAGGAACTTGGGGACGCGATCAGAGAGTCGCGCGCGCGGTTCTGCTACGAATGCGGGAAGTGCACGGGCGTATGTCCGGTCGCGAGGTACGACAACGGGTTCTCTCCGAGGTCTCTCCTGGTCCGCGCCGTGCGCGGAGAGGGAGAGAGGCTTGTGGACGACGTGAACGTCTGGTCGTGTCTGACGTGCAAGTTGTGCGACACGCGGTGCCCGGCGGGCATCGACTACGGGATCCTCACGAAGGCCGTGCGGGCCGTCGTGAGGCGTGAGGGTGGGGAGGGGACCTGCACGCACGGGGGGGCCGTTCAGTCACTCACGAAGATCATGACCGCACGCAAGCTCAAGCAGGACCGCCTGGAATGGGTCGACGGTTCGATGAAGACGAAGAAGTCGGGTGACACCGTCTTCTTCGTCGGTTGCGCTCCGTATTTCGAGGTGCTTTTCGAGGAGACCGGTGCTTCTCCGCTCGACGCAGCGCGAGGGGCGGTCAGGCTCCTGAACGCGGCGGGCGTCACCCCGGTGCTCCTTCCGAACGAGCGCTGCTGCGGGCATGACCTCCTGTGGAACGGCGACGTCGAGAACTTCCGGATGCTCGCGCGGCAGAATCTCGCCATGCTCGAGGAGTCCGGCGCCAAGCGCGTGATCGTTGCGTGCCCCGAGGGCTACGCGACACTGAGAAACGACTACCCGGCGCACTTCGGCGAGCTTCCGTTCGAGGTCATCCATCTGACGGAGTTTCTCGCCGAGGCGATCGAAGGCGGCGAACTGGAATTCGGGGGCGCTGCCGAAGAGACGGTCGTCACGTATCAGGACCCATGCAGGTTGGGACGCCACATGGGCATCTACGACGCGCCGAGGCGCGTCATCGAAGCACTCCCCGGCGTCACGCTCGTCGAGATGCCGCGATCGCGCGAGCGAGGCATCTGCTGCGGAGTCGGTGGATTCCAGAACTGTACATCATTCAGCAAGATGATCCAGGCCGCGCGCCTTCGCGAGGCGAAGGCGACGGGCGCGGACGCGCTCGTCACGGCCTGTCCGAAGTGTGAGATCCATCTCGGATGCGCTCTGAGCGATCCGGCGCTCTCGGATGAGCTCGGGCTGCGTATCGTGGACGTCGCGGTCTTGGCCGCGTCGCGTCTCGCGTAGTGAACGGAGGAGGGTGATGGCAGCAAGGGATGACGGCAACGGGACGCTCCGGGTAGGCGTGTTCGTCTGCCAGTGCGGCCTGAACATCGCCGGGACCGTGGACTGCGCTGCGGTCGCAGAATTCGCTGAGACTCTGGATGACGTGGCCATTGTCTACAACAACAAGTACACGTGTTCCGAGCCCGGGCAGCTCGAGATCAGGAAGGCCATTGCGGAGCACGCCCTGAACCGCGTCGTCGTGGCATCGTGCTCGCCGCGGATGCACGAGCCCACGTTCAGGGCGGCCGTCGAGGAGGCGGGACTCAATCCCTACCTCCTGGAGATGGCCAACCTCCGCGAGCACTGCAGCTGGGTGCACATGGGGGAGCCCGACGCCGCAACGGAGAAGGCCAAGGACCTCGTCAAGATGGCCGTCGCCAGAGCCCGCGCGCTGCAGGCTCAGAAGGAGATGGTCGTCCCCATCACACAGCAGGCCCTCGTCGTCGGAGGAGGCATAGCCGGAATCCAGGCCTCGCTCGACCTCGCCGACGCCGGATATCAGGTCTACCTGGTCGAGAAGGAGCCCTCCATCGGTGGGATCATGGCGCAGATCGACAAGACCTATCCCACCATGGACTGTTCCATATGAATTCTCGGGCCTAAGATGGCGGATGTCGGTCGGCATCCGAGAATCGAGCTCTTGGCATACAGCGAAATCGAGAACGTGACCGGGTACGTGGGCAGCTTCACGGTCACGGTCCGCAAGAAGGCGCGGTACGTGGACGTGGGCGAGTGCACGGCGTGTGGGGATTGCGAAGACGTCTGTCCGGTGACCAGCCCCGACGAATTCGAGATCGGCCTTTCGACGAGGAAGGCCATCTACCAGCCGTTCCCTCAGGCCGTGCCCTCGGCGTACGTGCTGAACATCGACGAGTGCCTTGGCAACAACCCCATCGCATGCGGCAAGTGCCTCGAGGCGTGTGACAAGGAGTGCATTAACTACGACGACGAGGACGAGCTCATCGACTTCGAGGTCGGGACGATCATCGTCTGCGTCGGCATGGACGTGTACGACCCGACGGCCCTGGATGAGTTCGGCTACACCAGGTACGAAAACGTCATCACGTCGATGGAATTCGAGCGCCTCATCAATTCGGGCGGCCCGACCGAAGGGCACCTCGTCAAGCTCACCGACGGCACGCAGCCGAAGACCGTGGCGTTCATTCAGTGCGTCGGGTCGAGGGACGAGAGCAGAGGCAACCCGTACTGCAGCAATTTCTGCTGTATGAACACCGTGAAGGATTGCCTGCTCATCAAGGACCACTACCCGGACATCGACATCAAGGTCTTCTACATCGACATTCGCGCCTTCGGGAAAGGGTTCGAGGACCTCTTCCAGCGAAGCAAGGACGCGGGCACCGTCTACATACGAGGCATCCCCGGTGAGATCGAGGAGGACCCCGACACCGGCGGCTTGAGGCTCTACGTCGAGAACACGACCGACGGCGGGGTCGAGCGCCACGACGTCGACATGGTGGTGCTCTCGATCGGCGCCATCCCGAGGCGCGACAGCGATGTCATCCAGCGGCTCCTGACACTCCAGCGAAGCCAGGACGGCTTCTTCCTCGAGGCGCATCCCAAACTCAAGCCCGTCGACGCCGCCACGCAGGGCGTTTTCTTCGCTGGCTGCGCGGAGAGCCCGAAGGACATCAAGGACTCCGTTACGCAGGCGAGCGCCGCTGTCGCGCGCGCGAACAGGCTCATGATGCAGGGCAAGGTGAGCGTGGAGGCCATTACCTCCACGGTCATTCCCGAACTCTGCAAGTCTTGCGGACTCTGCGTCAAGGTCTGCCCGTACCACGCCATCTCGTGCGACACGAAGGCCAAGGCGCCGGCCGTCGTCGTGGAGGCCGCGTGCTCGGGCTGCGGTGCTTGCAGTGCCGAGTGTCCGTTCGGCGCGATCGTCATGAAGCACTTCACCGACGGTCAGATCGAGGCTCAGATCGACGCACTGCTCGAACACGACGCGCATGACAAGGTGCTCGCGTTCGCCTGCAACTGGTGTTCGTATTCAGGTGGGGACCTTGCGGGGACGAACAGATTCCAGTACCCTGCCAACGTGCGGCTCATACGGACGATGTGCTCCGGCCGCGTCGACAAGAAATTCGTCCTTCGCGCGTTCGCGATGGGCGCGCCAATCGTGCTCGTGTCCGGCTGCCACTTCACGGACTGCCACTACATCAACGCGGTGCGCTGGACGCAGCGAAGGGTCGAGAAGCTCTGGGACGAGCTCGAGAAGAAGGGCATCCGCCCCGAGCGACTGCAGCTCGAGTGGATATCGGCGGCCGAGGGCCAGAGATTCGCGACCGTCATGCGGGCGGTGGAGGATCTCAGGCGGAAGGTCACCGCGAAGGAGATCGAGCATACGAGGAAGGTCCTCGCGGACGTCCTGGCGCCGGTCGAGGTGTGAGCTTGGTGGCACCGTGCTCGGGGCGTCGATGCGAGGGTGCCGACGGCACAGATCGTGGTGGTGCCCGCGTGATGGCACTGAACCTGTGGAGCGTTGACCGATGGCCGAGCAAGCCGAATTCAAGTGCCTGCGTTGCGGCGCCGAGTTCCTCCTGCCCTACACTCCTGGGGTGACGGAGGAGCGGACGTGCCCCTCTTGCTCCAGTAACAGCGTCAGGCGAAAGAAAGACAAGTAGCTCACCGCGTCGCACTCTCCGGAGACAGAGCATGCGCAAGCCCTTCGTCATTCTTGGAGACGAGACCAGGACGCTTGCGAACCACCACGTGCGCTACCTGGACGCGGCCCGCCTGCACCACGAATCCCTCGTCGAGAAGCTGGAGGCCAAGGGTCTCTACGACCGCGCGCACCTCTGGCAGCTTGCGGGCGAGCCCGCCGCGGAGTTCGCCGTCGTCGCGCAGGCCGCCGACACGTTCGAGGAGAAGCTCGCCTTCCTCGGCTGCTACTATTGCCTCCAGCTTCTCCGGATGAACCTCGACGCGATCGACGCGCTGCGTCTGAGCCTCATATCACCCGACACCCGGACCGCCACGGAACGTGAGTTCATGCTCGAGATGGGCGCGGGATTCCGGGCCCTCTCCGGCGCGTACATGGAGAAACTCCTCACGCTCTTCATCGCGGGCAGGAAGACACCCCGGTACGTTCTCATCGGCGTCGGGACCCGCGCGGACCAGGATGACATCGACATCGGTGTAATCGACGATGGGAGCGGCGGGCGCGCGGTGCTCGATGAAGCCATCGCCCGGATGAACGGCCAGATGCTCAGGTACGCCACGAGTCTCCACTTCTATCTGTCGGAGCACGTCGGTGAGAAGAGCTACAGTGCGGCGATCTCCGAGTACAGGAGCACGCTCGACCACGGCGTCCAGGATTTCGTCATCGTGAACGAGCTCGTGGGTAGTGCCCCCATCCTGGGCGATGGGGCGCTCTTCGCGGAGTTCCAGAGCGCCGTCGTCGCTCGCTACTACCACCGCCCCGGCGAGGACCCGAAGTGGCACGTCGGCTACCTGCGCGGCCTCCTCGGCGAGATCGAGTCGCTCATCAGCCGCCCCCGGGGGAGAGACCACATCCATCCCAAGGACGACGCCCTGCGCATGACGAAGGGGCTCCTCGCCGTGCTGCGGACGATCCACGGAGTTACGGAGGTCAACGCGTGGAGAATCGTAGATTCGCTCAAGAGGATCTCGCCTCAGGATGAGTGGCTCTACGACGACCTCGAGCGATCGTTGAGTTTCTTCGAGGTGTTCCGCTACGTCTATCAGCTCCTCGTGGTTCAGGACGAGGAGATCTATCTCGACGACGACGTCATGCAGGCGAACCTCGCGCGCGTCGGGGAGGTCATGGGCTATCGCACCGTCGGTCTCATTGGGCCGGAGACACAGCTCCTCGTCGACTACTACGAGCACCTCGAGCGAGTGAGGAAGGTCGTGACCGAGCTCACCGGGCGCTGCACCCGGCACCTCAAGGAGACGACCGTCTTCGCCGACATGTCCGTCCCGGACTACCCGGGAAACGTCGCCGTTGACTTCGCGAAACGAAGCGCCTTCTTCCGCGGCACGACGTTCTGGCAGGACATCCTCGAGCTTCTGGAGCAGGACGACAGCCGCCTGCTGTGCCGCTACCTGGACGACCTGGGCGAGCTCGAGCCCGGGGCGCGTGCGAAAATCGTGGACGCTCTGAGTGCCTGCGCCGAGTACGCGCCGGGGACCGTGATGACGCTCATCGTCATCCTGGCCCGGAACCCACGGTGCGAGGGCAGCCTCGAGC
>JAUWRQ010000330.1 GCA_030610515.1 Candidatus Eiseniibacteriota bacterium
CCGGGTCGTCGGCCGCCGTCTACACGTTCTCGAAAGCGAACGACAGGAAGACGACCTTGTGGTCGTCCTCGGCGACCTTCAGACCCTTGACGTCGCCCGAGGTCACGAAGATCGACTCGGAAGGAGCCAGGGGCACGATCGCGTCTGCGTGGTTGGTCGCGACGGGTCCACCCAGGAGCATGAGCGACATGCCGTCGGTGATCTGATCTCCAGGGATGCCGGCCACCGAAAACCCACCCACATCGTCGGTCCAGGAATCGATGTGGAGGTAGTCGGAGATGAACGTGTTCGTCCCGGGGCGACTGGTCAGGTACTCCGTGCTCGCCAGGAAGAGACTGCCGCCTCCGTCCAGGTAGTCGATCATGTTCTGCTCGTCGGCAGCGCTGACGTAGGAGGCGCTCCCCTGCGCGGTCGTCCAGAAGACGGCCCAGTACGAGGACAACTGGGCGAGCGTCGGACGCCCGCGACCGTCGGCGTCCCACAGATGCCCGCTCAGACCCGTGTCCGCGAGCGCAGTCTCGAGGTACGTCTCGTTTGCGGCGCCGTTGTCGTCATCCACGATGAAGATCGACGGGACGTCGTAGAACGTCGCGAACGAGGCCGTGTTCGTGACGCTCGGGTCGGCGGTGCTCGTCGCCGTCAGGCCCGTGACCGCCATACCCTCGACCGTCCCGATCGTGTCCTCGACGCGAACCTCGAGGTCGATCTCTTCGCCCGGGCCGAGGCTGAACGTGCTCGGACTGGTGAGCCAGGAACCGCCCACCTGCCTGTAGCTCGCGACCCAGTCCGTCGGGTCGACGCCGTCTGGAAGGCTCTCCTGCGCGATCTCGACGTCAGCCGTACCGGACTGGCTGCCCGGGTTCCAGAGCGTCACGGCGTACACGGCCGTCTCGGAGCGCGCAAGCTCCGATGCGTACGATGGCGCCGTGAAACCGGGGCTGAAAGGCGGCCCGTCGGCGAAGTCGAAGGTCATGACGGAGGACGACGCGCCGATGTTCATGAAGTACAGGCCGGACTCGCTCCCGTCCCACCAATCGGTGTCCGGGTGGGTCAGCGGAGTGCAATCCGTGTAGAGCGTGCTCGCGTACAGGTCGTAGGCGTCTCCGTAGTTCCTGTGGTTCTCAAGGTCCCAGTCGCCGTCGGCCTGAACGAGTGTGACCTCGTAGTGGAGCTGGGGAGTCTGTTGCTGCCACGAGTTGTTGCCGTACTCATCGACGTGCCAGATCGCGAGACCGTGGTCCGGAATGGCGGCATCGCGGCCGCTTCGCCGGCGATTCTCTATGAGGTAGTACTCGTTCGAGAGCGTCGGATGATCGAACTTGTAGACGACGTTGCCGTCGCTCGAAACGGAGAGGCCGTTCTGATACCCGGTCGGCGCGTACAGCGTCGCCCACCCGGCCGTGTACTTCATGTAGGCGCATGGCTCGATCGGATTCGTGCCCGGTCCAATGGAACACATGACGCAGAACGTACCCACGCCCGACGAGTCGCCATCGTAGTCGTACAGGTCCGGCCACCCCATGAGCATGTGCCCGTTCTCGTGGCAGAACGTGCCCAGTCTGAGCGAGCTTCCCATGTTCGAGATCTGATAGCGCTCGGTGCAAACGTCGTCCGCGCACCACTGCATCCAGCCCGCGTGCGGCCAGAGACCCTCGGCCCAGTTGTTCCACGTGTTCCCTGCATAGAAGCAGTTCAGCGCATCGACCTTGCCGTTGCCGTCAGAGTCGTACAGGCTGAAGTCGAAACCGGCGGCATCAAGCGCATTCAGCGCCTCTCTGATCAGTTCCTGGGCGCGCGTGCCGTACGGGATGGCCGGGTTGGTGTAGTACGCCTTCGTGTTGCTCGCGCGGTAGTATGCGGTCGGAACATAGTTCGTGTAGTCGAGGAGTCCCTCGGAGACGTCATCGAAGTAGTCGCGAACCGAGCCGTTGTTGCCTTAGCCCGTGTATCCCTGGAGATTGCAGTAGTCCTCCACGTTACCGGGAGGGATCGTGCCCACGTCGTCGGAGAAATCGATGATGAGCGTGATGCCGACGACCTCGCCCGTCGTCGTGCTGCGCGTCTTGGCGGCAGGATCAGGGGGCGTCGAGAATCCTTCGAAAGCCCTACGCTCGAAATCCTCGCGCGTTGCGCGTGCCCTGGCGCTGGCAGCCTCGGTCGAGATGCGAAGATGCTCCTGGATGTCGACCGGCGCGGGGCCCAATCCGATGGGTACGCCCGTCGAGACCAGCTCGGCCCCGTCAGACGAGAGCCGCGCGTAGCAGTAGAGGCCCGTGTCGGGATCGCGCACTACCGTGTACCCGTCGGGCGTCTCTCCCACCGCGTAGAACTCGTCGCCCCAGACGGCTATCTCGACGAACGTCCCGTCGAGCTGTCGGATGGACACGATGTCCCCGTGCATCGGGGCGGCTCCCGCCTGAACCGCCAGGGTCAGCAGAAGCGCCGCTACGAGCACGGTCGCTGCTACGGGCGATGACATCCTCCTCGGTGAGACCTGGAAACCTGAGGACTTGCTCATACGAACCTCCGGGCTGGACACATATGGACGATCGCGCCGGGCGGATTCCGGCGCTCACTCTACAGTTTACCACATTTATCTTGGATGCTCAAGTCCGGATGGA
>JAUWRQ010000065.1 GCA_030610515.1 Candidatus Eiseniibacteriota bacterium
AGAACGCCCACTCCTCCAGCAGCGGACGGAGGCTCTCCACCACAGACGCGTAGTCCGGTGCAGATGTCTGGTCCTCCGCCACAGGCGCACGTTCGGCCGCCCCACTCTCCAACAGATTCCGAAGCTCCCGCGGGTCCGACACGACGTCGTAGAGCTCCTCCGTGCCGAGAAACGGGGTCTGAACATACTTGTGGCGGCCGGACCTCACGCAACGGGATTTCAGGATGTTGGCCCACCGCGGGTCCGTCTCGACACCGCGCCACGGCTTGGTGGCCTGGCCGAACCGTGGACGCCCGGCGTCACGAGCGTAGTCCGCGTCCGGGGTGATGACCCCCGAAAGGTCGAGCGCCACGCCGTCCACGCCCGACGGAATGCCCACACCGAGGAAGGACAGAATCGTCGGCATCACGTCGATGTTCGCCGCCGGAGCGCCCGACCGCGTCCCACCGGATCTGCCTTCCGGAAGGCGGAAGACGCAGAGTGCGTGCATCACCGATTGGAAGACCGTCGTTCCGTGGTCGAACTCCTCGCCGTGCTCCCAGAGGCTCTCACCGTGATCGGTCGTTACGACGACGAGCGCCTCATCGAGGATCCCTCGCCTCCGAAGCTCGTCGAGCAACCGCCCGCTGTGCTCGTCCGCGTAGGAGATCTCCGAGGCGTACTGGAGAGCGTGCCGCCGCGCTTCTCTCGCGATGCGGTCGGGCGACGTGGCGGTGGCACGAGTGAGCGCCGATATGGGAAGAAGCCCGTTTCTACCTCTGGGATCGTGAAGCGTCTCGTACGGCCATGGCGCCGCGTACGGGCGATGCGGGTCGAAGTAGTGGGCGAACAGGAAGAGTCTGTCGGGAACTCCGTGCTCATCCAGATATGCGATCGCGGCATCGGTCACGCTCTCGGCGAGCCGCTGGTTCTGGTCGGTCCCGTCGGCGCCGACGAGGACATCGAACTCCTGGTCGTAGTGGTCGAAACCTTGCGCGAAATCGAATCGCTCATCCAGCGCAAACGAGCCTGCGAATCCGACCGTGTGGAACCCCTCGTCCTTGAGGACCTCCGCGAGCATCTCGTTGTCGCGATTGACCATGAAGCCGTTGCGGGGCGTCCCGTGGTCGTGAGGGTACTTGCCGGTGAACAGCGTCGTGTGGGAAGCAAGCGTCGTCGGCACGACCGTCATGTAGTCGGTGAAGACTATGGCCTTGGAAGCGAAAGCGTCCAGGCGCGGCGTCGATGCCTCCGTCGAGCCCATGAACCCGAAGTGGTCGGCTCGAGCGGTGTCGATCGATATGACTATGACGTGCCTGGCCCCGTTCTCGTACCGGCCGGGGCCGCCACACGACGCGACCGCTACGACCACGAGGGCGATCGCGAGGGGGCGCGCGATGGCACGAGCAGCGCGCAGCGGTACCGGGGACCGAGGTGTGTCCGCGGAAACGTGTCTTCCCGGCTCACGCACGCTGCCTCCCTCGTAGCAACGACGGGGCCACCCGATCTCGTCGGACGACCCCGTCTGTGATTACTGGAGCGATTCTCTACTGCTCTTCCAGCTTGACCACGTTCTCCGCAGACGGGCCCTTGTCGGCCTCAACCACATCGAACTGAACAGCATCGCCCTCGGCGAGCGTCTTGAACGAATCGCCGCCCTGGATCGCCGAGAAGTGGACGAAGCAGTCCTTCGAACCGTCATCCGGCGTTATGAAGCCGTAACCCTTGCTCTCGTCGAACCATTTAACCTTGCCGGTCAGACTCATCGATCTTCCTCTCCTGCTGTTGCCGCCGACCGCGGCGAAGCCGCTCTGCCGGCCCTGTCTCTGCCGGAAGTCGAGACATCACCCTCCGGCCGCGTCACTTGCGGGCATCCCCGCACCATGCGGGCATCCCCGCACCGTATAGGGCGTGCCGTGCGGTGGGCGGGGCAACCGACGCTCGGGTGTCTGCTGCATCAACTCGGGTGTTTGATGCATCAAGAAGAGGGACAGGCACGTGAGCCAGTCCCTCCAGTGAGCGCTCGGTTACGACCTGACCGCACCGACGTGGCTACGCCTACATGAGGAAGTATAGACACGGAGCGCAGGGATGTCAAACGGAAAGGATGGTCGCTGCGAAACCGTCGCACCATCCACGGCCGCACGCGCAACCCGCGTGATGACATAGCGTTACGGCACTATCTGCCCGCTCTCGGGGCGGTCCGCCCAATCGGTCGGGAAAACCGCGGGCAGCCTCAGAACATCGAAGAGCGAAGCTATGTACACGAACTCCCCTTTGTTCTGCTTGCGGGCGCGCGCGGTGTTCATGTACTTCCAGACTGTCTCGCCGTCCGGAGTGATCTCGAAGACTTTCCCGCGGTCCGATTCGGTGATGAGCGTGTTGCCGTTCGGAAGCCGCTGGTTCGAGCCGCACTGGTCCGAGTAGAAGTCGTCCGGCTCGACTCCACGATGGAACCACACCCCCTCGAGCGTCACCGGGTCGAACTCAATGATCTGCGTGCGCCCATAGTTGCCTCTGTTGTCGAAGATCATGATGTTGCCGTTGTCGAGGACCGTGGCCTGATGCGGCTTCCTCCAGCGCCCGTCGAAGGACCACACGACCTTACCTGCGTCAAGGTCGATCACCGCGATCAGGCCGAGTTCGCGGATCGTGATGAGCACGTTTCCCGCGTCGAATCCCGGGATCTTGGACGCGAGTCGTCCGTCCAGGATCTCGACGGTGTTCGTGTGAAAGATGTCACCGTGCGGCGCGAGCCTGTCCAGAAGATGCGTGTGGTCCGACTTCTCGATGGCTTCAAGCACGGAGACCCGCTCAAGCTCGTTCCCGTCCGCGTCCAGGACCACCACGAAGTCCTCGAGGATCGGGAGTTCCGAGTGGATGCGCGGGACTATCCTGGCCTTCCGGACCAGAGTGATGATGCGGCCGTCGGGGAACACGTCGAGATCGTGGTGGAATCCCGCGAAGCGCGCCCAGATGAGATTCGAGTCCTTGTCGATCTTGACGATTCCTATCCAGTCGTAGATGCCGATGACGTCGCCATTCTCGAAGAGGTGCGCCCTGCGCCAGAAGCCGCCGCTCTTGACCGACCGGGGCCGTTCCTGTCCCGGCATGGCGTTCCACGCATCCACGAAGTCCATCTTCCACTCGTGGAGGATGTTCCCCTTCATGTCCATGAGGATGGCGCCTGCCAGGTGTCCCGACGTGTAGAAGTTGAATCCGTACCACGCCTTCGACCCATCGTAGACGATGACGCCCGAGTTGGAGGGGACGGGGTCATTGCCGGCGAGGTAGCCTATCGAGAGGAGCCGCTGGAACTCCTCCCTCTGCTCCTGGGTGAGATCTCCCTCGGCGTCCAGAGGAATCTCCATCCAGTCGCCGCTGTGCCACCGGCCCCCGGGCTCGCCCCAGTCGTCGTCGGAGACCGCCGCTGAGTCCTGCTCCGCTTCTCTTCCGCCGCACCCGTTGATGAACGACAGAGCGAGTGCGGCAGTAAGGATGGCTAGCAGGACGAACCGGCTTCCGGGGCGGTGCTCCATCGCTTCCAGCTCCTCCTTCAGTCCTTCACGAGGTGCTTGGGCATGACGACCGTCACGACCTTGCCGCGAACACAGACCTCGCCTTCCGCGCTAAGCCACGCCTCCATGACGACCTTCCGGTCTGTGACCTCCGTCGCCCTGGCACGCACCTCGAGGGGCACGCCGATGGGAGTCGGTCTCAGGTAGTCGACGTTGAGCGACGCCGTCACGAACCGAAGCGGCGGGTCGGAGCCCAGCTCCCTCCCCTGCTTCCGGTACATGGCGGCGGACGCCGTGCCGGTGCAGTGGCAGTCGATGAGCGACGCCAGCAGGCCTCCGTACACGTAGCCCGGGATGGCCGTGTGATAGGGCTCGGGCGTGAAGACGCAGACCGTCTCGTCGCCGTCCCAGAAACTCCGTATCTTGTGTCCGTGCTCATTCAGATGCCCGCAGCCGTAGCAGTGGGCAAGCTGGTCCGGGTAGTAGTCCTGAAATGCCTTTTCGGCCATTTCGTGTCCTTTCACATGGTGGCGCAGCGGGCGACCTATACTACTCGATGTCCGAGAGCGCGATGCCGCGCGCGTCCGCTCGCTCTGTCAGCCAGTCCCTTCGGTCCGCAGGCGGCTCCGGTAGCTCTCCCTCCGGACGCCGCTCCATCATCATGGCATCGAACGAACAGTGCGACACGCACACGCCGCACCCGACGCATCTGTCGTAGTCGACAACGCACACGTCCCCGTCGACCGACAGCGCTTCGAACTGACATCGTTCGACGCACGCGACGCACGCCGCGCACGCGTTGGCGTCCACGACCACGTGGAAGTCGGACCGCGCCACGGCCGTGGGGATGCCGAACTCCTTGACACCGCGGAGAATCCCGCAGCAACACGTGCAGCAGTTGCAGATGTAGAAGATCTGTCCCTTCTGGTTCATCGTCGAGTGAACGAGTCCCGCGTCGGCGGACTCGCGGAGTATGCGAAGGGACTCTTCCTTCGATATGGGCCTCGTGACGTCCGAGTCCTCGAAGGCGTTCTCGACGGGCGCGAAGATGAGACAGTTCTCAATCGGACGGTTGCACCCCTTCCCCACGAGCTTCTGCTGGACCCTGCAGATGCAGTCCCTGACTCCCCATGACTTGGCGTTCTCGATGTAGTCGGACGCCCGCTCGTAAGGGAAGATCTCGAGATCGACCGGGACCGACTCGCCCACGGGTATCACGCGATGGAGCGCCGGGCCGCCGTGGGTCATCGTACCGCCCGCGGTCTCCCTGTAGTACTCCTCGAAGAGCGATGCCAGCTCCTCGTCCATGCGCGGAAGCGACTCCTCGTAGATGCCCACGACGAAGGGCATGAGACCGTAAGCGGCCTCGTCGCCACTCCGCGCCGACCTGACGAGGCCTTTGCGCGCCATCGCCTCGAGCGCGCTTCGCACCTGATCCTCGTCGACGTTCGACCGAGCTGCGATATCGGCTTTCACCTGCGCTGCGATGTCGACGTTCACGCGTGCTGCGATGTCGACTTCCACGCGGGCTGCGATGTCGACGTTCACGCGTGCTGCGATCGACGCCGGCGTCTCGGACGACATCCGCATGACGCTCGCGATCTCCGCCTCTTCCTCGGTGAATAGCTTCGCCAGAAGCCTGAGACCGCTCTCCGCCGGTTCGAAGCCATTAGGGATGGCGTTCAGTCTGTCGGCGAGTTTGCGATAGACCCCGTCGGCCACCTCGTCCCCCATTCTCCTGTTCCAGGTCGGATGCCCGTTGTGGGGCCTCTCCCGCGAGGCCGTCCGTGCACGCGCATCCTCACACTCTGTCCTATCGAGCTGTTCGAGTCAACCGCAAGCCCAGGGCGTTCCGGGAGACGACGGCGGACCGGTCCGCGCCCTCCATCGCAAGCCAAGGGCACTCCGGGAGACGACGGCAGACCGGGAGACGATGGCGAACCGGCCGGCGCCCTCCGTTCTTGACCCAGCCAGCAAAGAGGAGTATACTCCCATTGCTGACTGACGGCCGGTCGCCGCACACTGCCCCGTTGCGGCGCCGTTCGCGCGACGATACGCGCCGGAGCACCGAAGAAGGAGGTAGTTGCCATGCTATCCCCCGACCGCCTTCGCCAGACCCTGCTCATCTCGCTCCTCACCGCTCTCTGCACGCTCGTTCTCATCCCCGCGACGGACGCGACAGCGGTAGATTACCCCACTCTCAGCTCGATCCAGAGCGCCTGCGCCGACTCCGGATGGACGGCGGGCACGAACCCGATCTGGAACCTCACGTGGCGTCAGAAGGCGCTGTACCTCGGGCTGCTCATCCCGAGCTCGCCCTACGACACAGGGCCGCGTTCACATGTGACTCCTCCGGAGGACCTGCTCAGCTCTGTCGATTGGACGAACGTCAGCGGCAGGAGCTACGTCAGCTCCGTCAAGGACCAGGACACGTGCGGAAGCTGCTGGGCGTTCGCGGCGTGCGGCGCGCTCGAGTCAATCCGCGAGATTCACAACGACACCGAGTGCGCCATCGAGAACCTCTCCGAGCAGTTCATGGTCTCTTGCTGCAAGGCCAACAGCGGGTGCGACGGAGGCTACCCGGCGGGCACCGCCAACTGCCTCAGGGACACCGGGACGGTCGACGAGGCGTGCTTCCCCTACACCGCCAGCAACCAGGTCTGCACGAACCGGTGCAGCGACTGGCAGTCGCGGATCAGGGACATCAGTGCCTGGAGCTGGGCGAGCACCTATCCCCGGTTCCCGACCCTGAACGAGCTCAAGTCGGCCGTGAGCCAGGCGCCCGTCTGGACGACCTTCATGGTCCACGCCGACTTCTTCGCCTACAAGAAGGGTGTCTACAGACACGTCCTGGGTCCGATCCTGGGGGGACACGCGGTACTCATGGTCGGATACAACGACAGCACGAGCTCGTTCAAGTGCAAGAACAGCTGGGGCGACAAGTGGGGAGAGAGCGGGTATTTCAGGGTCGCCTACTCGCAGATAGCCCCAGGGGGGTGCCAGTTCGGCAGGTGGACGCAGAACTACATCGTTGGTCTGGTCGCGTGCCTCCCCTACGACCCCGACGACATAGCTGAGTACGACTGGACGTCGGTCGAGGGAGAACCCCTGGTCACCGGCGATGATGAGC
>JAUWRQ010000225.1 GCA_030610515.1 Candidatus Eiseniibacteriota bacterium
CGTGCACAGCGACCACCAGAGAGATGCCGAGCTCATCCGCGACGCTCCTCGCCTTCTCCGCCGTGCCGTCGGTGCTCCCGTCGTCGACGATGAGTACAGTGGCGGATACGGGAAGCGTACGGAACGCGTCGGCCATTCGTTTGAGAAGCGGCTCCATCGACGCGGACTCGTTGTACGCGGGGAGCATTACGACGAGCATCGCGGCCCTCCACTCCCGTCCGCTCTTCCACGCGGGGTCGGATCTGCGGCCGCGCCCGATCGCACACCCGGACTCGGCGCATTCGCCTGCCGTGGTTCGAACTCCGACGGCCTCCCTACCTCACCGTGCCCGAAGTGCGAGAGGATCGTCCCGATTATCCTCTCGGACGCCCGGCCGTCCCCGTACGGATTCACTGCCTCCGCCATCTCCTCGTACGCCGCGTCATCGGAGAGTAGACGCGAGCACTCGTTGAGGACCGTCTCACGCTCGGTCCCAACCACCCTCACGGTACCGGCCTCGACGGCCTCAGGTCTCTCCGTCTCCCGCCTCAGCACGAGGACGGGCTTCCCGAGCGATGGCGCCTCCTCCTGAAGTCCTCCCGAATCGGTCACCACGATGTGCGAGACCTTGAGGAGTCTCACGAACTCGAGGTAGGACAGTGGGTCGGTGAGAACGATGCGGTCGTGGCCTCCGAGTATCGAAGACGCCGTTCGCTGCACGTTGGGGTTCAGGTGCACAGGGTAGAGAATCGACACGTCGGTGAACCGGTCGGCGACGTCCCTGAGCGCCCTGCAGATGTTCTCGAGCGGCCGGCCGAAGTTCTCGCGCCGGTGCGCCGTGACGAGCACGAGCCTCTTTCCTTCGGGTAGCTCGGTCTCGGGCAAACCGGCGCGCCCTGCCACGTCCGTGAGTGCGTCTATCACGGTGTTGCCGGTGACGCTTATGGAATCAGGGGACACGCCTTCCCGCAGGAGGTTTTCCTTCGAACGCAGCGTCGGCGCGAAGTGAAGTGTAGAGAGCGCGTCGGTCAGGACGCGGTTCATCTCTTCCGGGAACGGGAAGTACCGGTCGTGCGTGCGAAGGCCCGCCTCGACATGACCGACCGGAACCTTGCGGTAGAACGCCGCGAGTGCCGCCGACATCGTCGTGGTCGTGTCACCGTGCACGAGCACGAGATCCGGAGAGAAGTCTGCCAGCACGCGATCGATGCCGGTGACAACGGCGGCGGTCACGTCGCCGGGAGTCTGGTCCTCCGTCATGACGTCGAGATCGTAGTCGGGCTCGATCCCGAACACGGCGAGGACCTGGTCGAGCATCTCACGGTGCTGCGCGGTGACGCAGACGCGCGACTCGACGAGAGAGCCGTGCTGCGAGAGCTCAGCGACGACGGGCGCCATCTTGATGGCCTCGGGACGAGTCCCGAACACGGTGAGAATCCTGAACATGCCGCCGTCACGCGTCCCTTCGATCGGTATCCTCCGCGGGCTCCTGCCTGTCGTAGTGGTAGTACCTATAGTCGTAGTAGTACGGAAGTACCCGCGCCAAGTTGTTGACAATGAGCCCTAGGACGTTCGCGTTCTCCTCGCGCTGGAGTTCCATGCCGCGGAGTACGACCTCCCTGGGCGTCACTCCGGCTCGGAGAACCATGATGACGCCGTCGACCGCGCTTCCGAGGAGCACCGCGTCGGGCACGGCAACGTTCGGAGCCGTGTCAATGATCACGTGGTCGAAGCGCGAGAGCAGTTCTTCCATGACGCGCGAGCCCGGCATCGACTCCAGGAGCCACGTCGGCTGGTCGCGTCTCGTCCCACACGGCAGAATGAAGAGATTCGGAAGAACGGTCGGCTTGAGGTCGGACCCAAGGAGATGACCTCGCTCGAGCGCGTCCGACAGGCCGGGCTCTCTGGGAACCTCGAGGAGCTGATGCACCCTCGGCTTCCGAAGGTCCGCGTCGACGAGAACCGTGCTCTTCTCATAGTGCTTCGCGAGCGTCACGGCCAGGCACGCCGCGGTCGTCGTCTTGCCCTCCCCGCGATGCGAGCTGGTCACGAGAATCGACGCCGGGATATCTCCTCCGAACCTGTGGCCGAGCTTCCGCGCGAGCCTGCGGAACTCGAACGAGATCGGGCTCTCGCGGAGCAAGTAGCGTATGAGCCGGGACTTCCCGTCAACATGGAGGACTCCCTTTGCGCGCTTCCTGCGTTTCTCCTCCGCGCCGATCGCCTTGAAGATGTCCGCCTCCGGAACAGTCGCGAGCGCCGGCATATTGAGCGTGCGCTCTATGTCGGTCACGTCCTTGAAAGACGTGTCGCCCTGCTCGGCAACGAGGACCGCAACCAGCCCGACGACGAGACCACCCAGCAGCGCCAGCCCGAGTATCGTGACTCTGTCGGGCGCGACGGGACTCGTTGGACGGGAGGGCGGCTCTATGATCTCGAACCGGCCGCCGGAGCGCACGGCTTCCAGCGCCTCAGTGATCTGGCCGGCCGCCGACTGTTCGAGGAAAGCCTCGTACAACGCGCGGTTGCTTTCCACCTCCTGCACGAGGCGCGTGTACTCGAGCTCTCGCCCCGGCGCGTTCGCGCGACCTTGGGCGTAACCCCACATGAACCTGCCGAGGATGCGCCTGCGCTCCGCGGCCATCGTCTCCTCGACCTCGGCGATCTTGAGCTCCGCGTACGCGTCGTAGACCTGCTGCGACGCGTCGGGCGCGATTCCGGCCGCCATCGCCCTCGCCTCCGCCCTGACACGGTCCTTCTTCTCGGCGCTGCTCACGAAGAGCGTCGTGGCTTCCGGCGCGTCGTCGCTGGCGCGCACGAGTACGGACGCGATCTCCCTCTCGAGGGCGACGAGCTGCTCGAAGAGAGAATCGATCGCCTGTGATGAGAGATCGGCCAGCCTGTCGTAGTCGTGCGGCGCGAGGCTGAAGAGCGCGGTGCGCCGCTCGGCTCTTCGCTCTCCGGCGCGGTCTCTATCGACCATCGCCTGGCTGATGAGGACGTCCACCTTGTTGACGTTTTCCGCCGTGACCGGGTTCTGGACGAGTCCGCCGTTCGACGTGTCCGCCTGGAACTCACGCAGCCGCATCTCCGCGTCGTCGAGCTTCTGTCTGTAGATGACGATCTGCTCGACCGAGAAATCGTGGATGGACCTGATCTCCTCGATCTGTTCGCGGTTCGACGCGGACACGAACGCGTTCGTGATGTGCTGCGCCAACAGGAGCGCCCTGTCAGGGTCGAGGTCGCGCGCCACAACCTGGAATCCGTTTGACGACGTGCGGACGATCGCAATCCTGTTCTGCAGGAACTCGACCGCCCTGCTCTCGGCGAGTTCCGTCTGCGAGACGGACGGATTCTTCTCGTGCATGCTCTTCGCCCATGCCTGCACAGAGCGGTCGTCCGCCATGTCGAGGCTCCGAACGAGCTCGACCAGGAACGTGCGGCTCTTCACTCTCTCCTGCAGACGGGAGAGCTGGTCATCCATCGGTGATCTCCCGACGAGCCGCGCGAGCGGCTCCGAGAGCCTCTCCTGCACCCTAACCAGCACGGTGCTCGTCGCCTCGTAGACCGGAGGCAAGAGCCGCCCCGACACGTAGCCGACGACGCCCGCCGCGACCAGC
>JAUWRQ010000193.1 GCA_030610515.1 Candidatus Eiseniibacteriota bacterium
AGCCGGTGACGGGACGGATCTTCGTGTACTCCACACCCTTCTCGTCGGGGTAGCGCTTGGTCACGGGTACCTCGGTGACCGCGTATCCCAGCGTGTAGGCCTTCCAGTGTACGTAATACTCGTACTCGTACGTGTCGAGCCAGTCCTGCCAGATGTCGATCTCGGGATCGTCGAGCATGGCGAGGCGGTAGGCCCGGAACCCGTTCGTCAAATCGGTGCAGCGCCGGCGCGTGTAGACCGTGAAGAGGAAGCTCAGGAGCCTGATGGAGACGCGCCGGAAGAGCGGGAGGTTCGGGCTCATTCCTCCCGGGAGGAAGCGACTTCCCTGCACGTAGTCGATGCCGTCCCGGACGATGGGCTCAACGAGCCGGGGGACCTCCGACGGGTCGTCCTTGCCGTTCCCGGCCATGACGACGAGAACGTCGTAGCCCTGCTCCTTGGCGCAGGCCACGCAGCGCTTGATGCAGGCTCCGATGCCCTGGCGGTCCTGATCGAGCACCTCGATCCCGCGGGACCGGAGGAGGTCCGGGCCCTCGTCGGTCGAGCCGTCGTTCACGGCGAGGACCTTGTCAGCGACGCGGGCCTCGAGCCCGTCCGCCAGTCGCGCGAGCTTGGAGCCCTCATTGAAGAAGGGGAACATGAGGAGCACGCGGACACCGGGATACACTGACTCCGGCGACTCCACAGGCGCGCGTCCGCCCTCCGACGGCATCGGCGGACTTCCGCACTCTCCGGCACTGTCGTGCTGGCTGCCCGGTGCTATCAGGGCACCTCCGTTCTCGACGCCCAACCGCCCTACTCCGGTGACCCCCTCACGAACCGCGCCGGATTGCCCACCCACACCTCGCCCCCCGGCACGTCGCGCGTCACGACGGCGCCCGCGCCGATCGCAGCCCCGGCGCCAATGCTCAGTCCACACAAAATCACGGAGCCGGATCCGATAAAGGCACCCTCCTGGACGTACGTCGGGATGACCTCCCAGTCCTCCTCGGTCTGCAGCTTGCCGTCGGCGTTGGTCGCGCGCGGGAAGAGCGTGTTCGTGAACATCACGCCGTGACCGACGAAGACGTTGTCCGCGATGTGCACACCCTCGCAGATGAACGAGTGACTCGAGATCTTACACTGCTTCCCGACTACCGCGTTCTTCTGGATTTCGACGAACGCGCCGATCCTGGTTCCGGCTCCGATCTCGCACCCGTACAGGTTAACGAAGCCAAAGATCTCCACGCCCTCTCCCATCACAACATCATCTGCGATCCGGCAGTAGTCCATCTCTTCTCCCTTTGCTGCGTCTCCGGGCCTCCGATAGTGCCGCAGCCCCCGGAACTGACGGCGTCGCGCCACAGGCGGGAGCTGCGAGCTGTACCGGGACTCCTACTTCCATCCCTCTTCTGAGTCTGTGACGACGTTCTTTCGGTCCTCGTTCGCGATCATCACCGAGCTGCTCCGCTCCTCAAGCACGTAGTAGAGCGGCCGGTTCCGCACCTCCCCGAGCAGCCGGCCCACATACTCGCAGAGCATCGAGAGGATGAGGAACACGAAGAGGAGCATCACGGACACCTGGAGCGACAGTGTCGCCCAGCCGGGAACGACGTTCTCGGCCAGCAGGCGGACGAGGATGACATAGAGGATGTAGAGGATGTTGATGGCACTCAGGGCCAGCCCGAGTAGGCTGACGGCCCGGAGCGGATGAGTGGAGGTCGCGACCACCATGCTGAGGGCTGTCCGAACAGCCTGGTTGAGGGTCTTGCTACGCGGCCGCTTGCGGCGATGGACGAGTTCGTACGTGAAACTCTCGCTCCCGTACCCGACGTACGCGCTGAAAGTGCGCAGGTAGCGGTGGCGGTCCTTGATGCTGATCATTGCGTTCAAGGCCTGCCGGCTGAAGACGCGGAAGTCGGTCGAGTCACGGGGCAGGCTGATCTTAAGGACGCGATTGAAATACCAGTAGAGGAGTCTCGCCCCCGTCCGGAGGAGGAGCGAGTCACCCTTCCGGTCCTTCCGGACGCCGAAGACCACCCCGACACCCGTCCGACACTGTTCGACGATCTCGGGAATGAGCTCTGGCGGGTCCCGATCGGGTTGCATGACGACTACGAAGTCACCGATCACCGAATCGAGGCCGGCCGAGAGGGCCGTCTCCTGCCCGAACCGGCGCGACAACCGGATGAGTCGGATGCACTCGTGTTTCTGGAGCGCCTCGGAGACCTTGTCCACGGTCTCGTCGCTCGACCCGTCGTCGACGAGCACGAGCTCGTAGTTGCCGTACTCGCGTCTCAGAACGCCGATGACGTCCTCGATGAAGCTCTCGATGATGTCTGCATCATTGTAGAGTGGCGCGACGACCGATAAGAAGCAATCTGAGCGTTTCATCAGGGGACTCCCGTCCGTCCGCGAGACTCAACTTCATGGTCGATGATATCATAGATATTGTCGATCTTCCCACCCATGAGGCAGGTCAGGTTCGGCAGCCCCCAGTCCTTCACACAGAGAGCGGGACGGCTGTCGTCGAGTTCGCTCTTTGGGAGCACGGTCTTCACCTCCCAGAGCGAGTCCATCTGGCGGCACTCCTCGAGGCACGGTACGTAACGCGACGCGTCCTTGATCATATGGAGCCCGCGCGATCTCTTCGGAACACGCTCGAAGTACTCGTAGGCGTCCATGTAGGTCGTGCCGCTCGTGTCCCACCACTCGCAGTGAGGAGTGTAGCGCACGTGCGAGAGCGTGTGGAGGCCGAGCGGAGGAAACGGCATGATGGAAAAGAACGGACCGCACATGAGTGTGATGCCGAGGTGCGCGATCTCCTCGGGGACCTCGACGAGCGCCATCTCGGTCATCTCGTGCTTGAGGTAGAGGTTCGGGAGTCCGGAGTCGACCAGGAGCTTGTTCAGGCGAGAGTACGTGCAGTTGAGCACGGACGACGCCGTGATCCGGTCCTTGCCGTCGGTCGACTGGCAGGTGACCTCGAGCACCGAGTCGGCGGCCGCTGAGACCGTCAGTGCCTCCGTCTCGAAGCGGACCTCGATACCGGCGGCGTCGAGGTCGCGCACGACGATCTCCTTGAGCTTGACCGGATCGAACGCGTACTCGCGGACGAAGAAGACCGCGTCCACGAGATCCCTGTTGAAAAGCCTCTGGATCTCCTTGGGTGCCGGGGTAATGGGGGCGCCGATCCGCTCACAGAAGAGCCGGAATTGATTGCCGGTGACTTTCGAGAAGAGCTTGCCCACGGCGTAGTACTTGTCGAAATCGCTCACGATGCACTCGCCGTACTCCTCCGTGAAGCGCGGGAAGTTCACGCGGCACCGGAGCGCGGTCAGGAGGCTCCGCGGGTAGTGGTAGCCGTTGTGCACGCGCGCCTGGTTGACGTAGGAGGCGCGCTGGAGGAGATCCGCCTCCCGCTCGAGCACGACGACCCGCTGGCCGGCCTCCCGCTTGAGATGCAGGGCGAGTGAGCAGCCGAAGAAGCCGCCTCCAACGACGATAGTGTCGTAGTCAGTCACAGATTCCACCGGGTTCGTTCGGCAGGCCCGCACGTGGCTTCCCACTCTCGGTTCGCGCGGACCGCTCCATGCTACTCAAGTTCATCGAAGCGAGCATACCTGAGCCCAGCCGCGAATGGAAGGTGTGTTTCCCTCCTGCGTGTCGGCGCGGTATACTCTCTCGCTGAAGTACGAGAGAGATGACAACTCGGGAGGCCAGACTGCGGTTCGCGAAGCCGTGCGAAAGGAACCTCACATGAAAGGAATCCCGCTCATTCTCCTGGCCGTCTTCCTGGGCGCGATCGGCCAGATTGTCCTCAAGCGGGGGATGCAGCTCTACGGGGAGGTGTCCGCGGCGGGGGTCTGGGGGCAGCTCATCCCCATCCTGACGATGCCGCAGGTCGCCATCGGCTTCCTCTGCTACGGTCTGAGCTCCGTGCTCTGGATCGCCG
>JAUWRQ010000243.1 GCA_030610515.1 Candidatus Eiseniibacteriota bacterium
AGGCTTCCGGGGCTCCTGTCTTCGCAGCACCCCGCGTCGGGGGAACGGTGAATCACCCCGACCTGTCTGGGCGGAAGGCCGCGAAGGCTGCAGGTTCGAGACGATACGGAAGGACGCAAAGGGCGATCCCACACGAAGGACCCGTTGGAGGTGCACGATGTCAGAGGAGAAGAAGGACGCTGTCGAGACCGCGGAGCCTGTCGCCGAAGAGCCGAAGGCCGAGGCGAAGAAGAAGAAGCCGGCCGCGAGCAAGACTGTTGAGAAGATCATCGAGGCCATAGAGAAGATGACGGTTCTCGAGATGGCGGACCTCGTGAAGGAACTCGAGGACCGGTTTGGCGTGACCGCGGCCGCTCCGGTCGCCATCGCGGCCGCTCCGGCTGCCGGAGGTGGCGACGCCGCCGAAGAGAAAACCGAGTGGGACGTCGTCCTCGCTGAGACGGGCGAGAAGAAGTTCCAGGTGGTCAAGGTCATCCGCCAGGTCACCGACCTGGGTCTCAAGGAGGCCAAGGACCTCGTCGACAACCCCGGCCAGGCCGTGAAGAAGGCCGTCTCGAAGGAAGAGGCCGAGGACGTCAAGAAGAAGCTCGAGGACGCAGGAGCGAAGGTCGAGCTGAAGTAGTTGCCGCGTCTGTGGTTCTCCCCGGCGGCGGACTGGCGGGAGGTGTGTCGTGCCCTCGGACCGTCCGTCGGGGGAACCCGGTTCGAGCCGGGGCGCCGCGGCGAATCGAGGGACGCCGCGTATCTACGCTTTGACGGAGGGTGACGAGTAAGTGAGCGGACCCCGCAAGGTAGAGCGAAAAGTCTTTTCGAGATTTCCGGTGGATCGGGAGCTTCCGATGCCGAACCTCCTGGACGTCCAGTTGGCGTCCTTCAGATCCTGCCTGGGCACGGACGCTCCGGGTGGCACGGAGTCCTCGGGGCTGGACGGGATCTTCAGGAAGTTCTTCCCGGTAGAGGGACATCAGGGGACCTACACCCTCGAGTACAAGGGCTACAGGCTCGGTCAGCCGAAGCACACAATGCAGGAGTGCCGCGAGCGCAATCTCACGTTCGAGGCGCCCTTGAAGGCCGTGCTTCGGCTCGTCAGGTGGCAGCCGAGAGAGGGAGGAGACAGGAAGTTCGTCGAGGCGGAGGAGGCGGAGATCTACCTCGGCGACATCCCGCTCATCACGGAGCGTGGCACGTTCATCGTGAACGGTGCCGAGCGCGTCATCGTGAGTCAGCTGCATCGCTCGCCAGGCGTCTTCTTCCAGGAGAAGACGCACCCGAACGGGACGAACCTCTGTTTCGCCAAGATCATTCCCTATCGGGGTACCTGGGTCGAGGTGAGGATGGGCATCAAGGACGAGATGTTCATCCGGACCGATAGGCGTCACCAGTTCAGGATGACCACGTTCCTCCGGGCGCTCGGATACTCGAAGGACGAGGACATTCGCTCCCTCTTCTACAAGGCCGAGGAGATTCCGCTTCCGCCCTCCAAGCCGAGCAGAACGACGCTTCCGTGCGGAAAGGTCTTCGCCGAGACCTACATCGACAAGGACACCGGCGAGGTTCTGGCCGAGAGAGGTGAAGAGGTCGCCCCGAAGCACGTGAAGCTCCTGAGGGACGCGGGCCGCAGCAGCGTTCGCGTTCTGGAGACGGAGACCGCTCGTGTCCTCGCGCGGAAGGACGAGGAGAGGGACGCGGAGCTCGAGGGCCGCATCTCCGCGAGGACGTACAAGCACCCCAACACCAGGAAGATTCTGGTGACGTTCGACGAGCGTCTGACGCCGACCATCATCCAGCTTCTCCGGAAGGCCGGCATCCGCGGGATCGATCTCGTCGTAATGGATCCCGTAGACGAGAAAATCCTCGAGGCCACGTTCGCCCGCGACAAGACGCACTCCCGGGAAGAGGCCCTTCAGGAGATCTACAAGACCATGAAGGGCGGCAACCTGCCCAGCATCGACGCGGGACAGGAACTCGTCGATCGGATGTTCTTCGACCCGAACCGATACGACCTCAAGGGCGTTGGACGCTACAAGATCAACCACCAGCTCAGCATCTCGAACGAGGAGATCCCGCTCGACACGCTCTGTCTCACTCACCGCGACTTCATAGCGACGATCAAGGCCGTGCTCGACGTCGTGAGAGGGACGCGCGGGATCGACGATATCGACCATTTGGGCAATCGCCGCGTCAGGTCGGTAGGCGAGCTCCTCGAGAACCAGCTGTCGGCCGGCCTCTCGAGGATGGTGCGGGTGATACGCGACCGGATGTCGGGCGGAGACAGCGACGGGCTCGACTTGGCAACGCTCGTGAACTCGCGGCCCATCTCGGCCGTCGTTCGCGCCTACGTCGGTTCGAACCAGCTCTCGCAGTTCATGGAGCAGACGAACCCGCTGGCGGAGCTCACGCACAAGCGGCGCCTGTCTGCTCTGGGGCCTGGCGGCCTCACGAGAGAGAGGGCCGGGTTCGAGGTCCGCGACGTTCACTACAGTCACTACGGGCGCATGTGCCCGATCGAGACTCCCGAGGGCCCGAACATCGGTCTCATCAGTTCACTTGCGACGTACGGCAGGATCAACGACTTCGGGTTCATCGAGACTCCGTACTACCGCGTCGATCACGGCAGCGTCACGAGCCGCGTCGAGTTTCTGACCGCGTCGCAGGAGGACAACTACATCATCGCTCAGGCGGGGGAGTCTATCGGCAGTGACGGCAGGCTGGCGGAGAAGACACTCCTCGCGCGCCACAAGGACGATTTCCCGACGGTGCCGAGAGAGCAGATAGAGTTCATTGACGTCTCTCCGAAGCAGCTGGTCTCCGCCGCCGCGGCGCTCATCCCGTTCCTCGAGCACGACGACGCGAACAGGGCGCTCATGGGTTCCAACATGCAGCGCCAGGCCGTGCCGCTCATTCGGACCGAGCCTCCGCTCGTCGGCACGGGCATAGAGGACCGCGTGGCCATCGACTCCGGAGCGGTCATCACGGCTCGGCACGACGGCCTCGTGGATGATGTGTCTGCCGACCACATCATCATCAGGCACACGGACACCGTGGACGGTCTCGAGGCTACCGACGAGCACGAGCTTCGGAAGTTCCAGAGAACGAACCAGAACACCTGCATCAACCAGCGCCCGATCGTTCGCATCGGCGACAAGGTCGTGCAGGGCGAGGTCATCGCCGACGGTCCGTCGACCACGGACGGAGAGCTGGCGCTCGGCTCCAACCTCCTCGTCGCGTTCATGCCGTGGGAGGGATACAACTTCGAGGACGCGATCCTCGTCTCAGAGCGGATTCTGCGCGGCGACAGGCTCACCTCCATTCACATCGAGGAGTTCGAATCGCAGGTCCGGGAGACGAAGCGCGGC
>JAUWRQ010000269.1 GCA_030610515.1 Candidatus Eiseniibacteriota bacterium
CTCCGTGTCGCGCTCTATCGCACCAGAACGGAACGCGCTCTATCGGATCAGCACGAGCTTGAGCGACCCGCGCCAGTCGCCCGCCGAGGCGCGGACGAAGTAGATGCCGGACGAGACACCTCGGCCCGTTCCGTCCGTGCCGTTCCAGACAGCGCGGTGCTCTCCGGCGGGCAGCCGGCGAGAGACCAGCGTTGCGATGAGGCGTCCGCGGATGTCGTACACCGAAAGCCTGGCGTCGCGCGCGGTCGGCAGCGACAGCACGAGCTCCGCCTGCGCCGCAAACGGGTTGCGCGACGCGAGCGCGAGTCCAAAAGGCGTCGACCCGTCGTTGGGAACGGAGGTGCCGCTCTCGACGTAAGCCGTCAGGGTGACGGTCAGGTCAGGCAGGTTGACCCACCCGAGCACCTCCTGGTCGTCGCGGGTGTGGAACGTAAGCGTCGCCGTGTACAGGCTGTCGGTCGCGGCTCCCTGAGCGTCGAACTCGAGCGCGAACCCCGCTGGAGTGACCCCGACATCCACCGGGATCGAACCGCCCGAGAAACCGAATCGTCCGTCCCCTCCCACGATCTCAGCGAAGTGCACATCCAGCAGGGCCTGATACGTGTCGCAGCCATAGTTCCAGATCTCCAGGACCTGCTCCTCGAACTCGCCCTCCGGATGTGTCCCGAAGTCCAGATATCCCGACAGCGTGACGGCGTCCGATGCAAGCGAGGGCACCGCGTGGCTCAGCACCTCACCCGAGAGAGAGACGCCCCAATTCCTGCGATCCGGGTCGTCCGAGTCGACGTCGAGCGTGCCGCTCTTGTGGCCCGTCGTGGATGTGTCCATCGTGATGTCGTGAGCACTGCTCTGTCCCTCATTCAGTTCGAACGGTCCCGCAGAGCCGGAGTAGCCGGCGGGTATGGACAGCGAGTACGACAGCTCGTCGGCGGGGGCGGTCGCGGAGTTCGCGATGTCCAGCGGGAGCACCGCGGCTGAGCCGAGGATGACGCTCTCGAATGCGAGGACGGTCGGAGCATCGAGCTGCGCGGGAAGCTGGAAGTCCGCATAGAGAGGCAGATGGTCGGCCGCCTCGTGGAGCGCATCGGCCACCTCGGGGCTCACGGCGTAGTTCGTGCCGGCGTTGATCGCCATGTTGAAGTGCAGGCCGTCGTTTCCGAACGAAACCTGCGTGCCGGAGATGAAGTCCATGCCCTCGCCGTCGTCGAGCCCGTAGGATATGAGGAGGATATCGAACCGATCGTCCATTCCGCCCGTGGCCCCGCCGCCGAATTGGGTGGTCCTCGGCGACTGCGTGTGGATGTCGGCGTAGTACGAGTTGTCGTGCCAGTTGCCGGGCGTGTTGATCGGGTCCTTCAGGCGTCCGTCGTTGTCGGCCTCGCTGCCCACGAGCTTCTGGTACGCGCTCTCGGTGCTTGCGCGGATGTTGTAGTCGCCCGCCGAGATGAACGACGAGCCTCCCGTGAGGTCGTTGAGGTGGTTCCGAAGGATCGTCGCCTCCGCCAGCCGCTTGCTCTTGTCGGTCGTCGTGGAGCCGGCCTTCAGATGCAGCGAGTAGACGCGGAACTCGGCCTCGGTGGACGTGTAGCCCACGGGTCTCAGCACGTACTCGGAGATGTTGCGCAGTGCGGTCGAGATCTCGGAATGGGACACCAAGTCGACGACGGACGGCTTGTAGAAGAGAGCGTTGTCTGTGTCCGGACCATCCACGAAGGGCCCCGCGGCGTAGAGGCCGGGGGTCGAGTGGTTCATCACGTCGTTCAGGAACTGGTTGACGCCGGACTGGCTCAGTATCTCCTGGACCACGAGTACGTCTGCGTCGATCTCCTCGATGACCGTCCGGAAGTAGGGAACGCGGGCCGTGCCCGTCGAGCCGGGGAAGTTGAGGATGTTGTATGTGCACACGCGGACGGCGGAGGCCGGAATGGCGGCCGCCAGGAACGCGGCCAGGAGCAGCAATGCCCCCGCGATGCGGGGCCTCGGAGGGGAACCGCATTCGATGTCCTTCAAGGGGTTCTTCCTTGGTTTGCCCGAAAGGGGTCCTCGGGGCACCTAAATTGTTACATAATAACCACTTACTATTATACACTGGTTCGGAGATTTGGTCAAGAAGCTGTATCGGTCGCTAGTCCGCACAGGGTTCACCACACTGTCGGTGCGTGCGTTGACACCCCACGGCTTCGCCGACTACAGTCTTTGGAACCGAAACGAGTCGCGAGCGCGCGTTCCGCGCGGGCGCGCGGGCGGATTCCCGGTTTGGAGAGGGGGACTCAGTTGAACTGCGTACGAGCGAAGACTGTGTACACGGGCAAGTCTGTGGTCGAGAACGCCTACGTGACGTTCGACGGCACGAAGATCGTCGGCGTTTCGAAGACGAAGAAGGGAACGCTCAAGGGCAGCTTCGATACGGTGACCCCCGCGTTCGTCGACCCGCACAGCCACATCGGTATGTTCCGGGCCGGGGAGCCCATGGACGAGTCGGAAGGCAACGAGCTCATGGATTCGATGCTGGCTCTCCCGGACGCGCTCGATTCGGTCCAGATGGATGATCGCGCCTTTCGCTCCGCCATCGAGCAGGGCGTGCTCTACTCGTGCGTCGTTCCGGGCAGCGGCAACATCGTTGGTGGGCGCTCGGCCGTCATCCGCCACTACGGAAGGACGACGACCGAGGCTCTCTTCGCCCGCGCGGGTATCAAGGCCGCGTTCGGCTATAACCCCATGTCGACCACGGACTGGAAGGGCAAGCGTCCCTCCACGCGCATGGGCGCACTGGCCATCCTGCGCGCGAAGCTCGACGCTGTGCAACAGAAGATAGCCAAGCGCAACAAGGCAAAGGGGAAGAAGAAGGACGAGGTCGCCTTCACTGCCGAAGAGGCGGTGCTCCGTGACGTGCTCACGCGGAAGGAGCGCCTGAGGGTTCACGTGCACAAGATAGACGACATCGCGGCGCTTCTCAGGATCGTCGACGAATTCAAGCTCAGCGTGACCGTCGAGCACGCCGGCGACGTTCACGAGCCCGAGATCTACCGTGAGCTCAAGAAGCGGAAGATACCGGTCATCTACGGACCCATCGACTCACATCCGTACAAGGTCGAGCTCAAGCACGAGTC
>JAUWRQ010000174.1 GCA_030610515.1 Candidatus Eiseniibacteriota bacterium
ATCGAGTTCGTGTGGAGGCTCTGCGTTCCACCCAAGACTCCGGCCAGGGCCTCGAGCGCCGTGCGGACGATGTTGTTGTAGGGCTGCTGCGCGGTCAGACTGCAGCCTGCGGTCTGCGTGTGGAACCGGAGAAGCCAGGATCTAGGGTCCTTGGCGCCGTACTTATCGCGCATGTCCTTCGCCCAGATCCTCCGGGCCGCGCGGAATTTCGCAATCTCCTCGAAGAAGTCCATGTGCGAGTTGAAGAAATGCGAAAGCCTGGGTGCAAACGTGTCGACGTCCAGGCCGGCCGCTATCCCTGCCTCGACGTACGCGAATCCGTCCGCGAGCGTGAACGCGAGTTCCTGGAGCGCGGTCGAGCCCGCTTCGCGGATGTGGTAGCCGGAGATCGAGATGGTGTTCCACTGCGGAACCTCGGTAGCACAGTACGCCATGATGTCGGTGATGATGCGCATCGACGGCCTGGGCGGGAAGATCCAGGTCTTCTGTGCGATGTACTCCTTGAGGAGATCGTTCTGGATGGTCCCCCTGAGCGCCCTCGACGGCACGCCCTGCTTCTCCCCAACGCAGATGTACATGGCGAGGAGTATCGCCGCGGGAGCGTTGATGGTCATCGACGTGCTCACCTTGTCGAGCGGGATTCCGTCGAAGAGCGTCTCCATGTCGCGGAGCGAGTCGATGGCAACGCCGCACACGCCGACCTCACCTTCGGCGCGCTCGTGATCGGAGTCGTAACCCATGATGGTCGGGAGATCGAACGCGACCGAGAGACCGGTCTGGCCGCGGGCGCGCAGGACCTTGTTGCGCGTGTTCGAGTCCTCGGGCGTTCCGAACCCGGAGAACTGCCGCATCGTCCACAGGCGGCCGCGGTACATGTTGTGCCGGACGCCGCGCGTGTAGGGGAACTCGCCCGGGAGGCCCAGGTCCCGCGTGTAGTCGTGGTCGGTCAGGTTGTCCGGCGTATCGAGGAGGTCGACCTCTTCGCCGGAGATCGACGTGAAGAGCGCGTCTCTCTGCCTCGAGGAGTCGGTGGCTTTCCTCTCCCAGGTCTTCCGCGCCTCACTCGGCGATGAGGCGGACCCCGCGTTCGGGTCCGTGCCCGTCACCTTCTTCCCGGTCTCGGTATCAGCCATCGCTACCTCCGATGAGCGCCACGACCTGAGCCAGTAGCTGGTCCGACGTGAAGTGGCTCATCGTGATGGTCCCGGACGGACACGCCGCCGCGCACGTCCCGCAACCCTTGCAGAGCGCCTCGTTCACTTTCGATACGTCGTCTTCCTCGTCGTACGAGAGCGCCCCGTACGGGCAAACGCTCACGCAGATGCGACACCCCGAGCAGAGGTCCTCGTCGATGACCGCCGTCAGCGCCTCCGCCATCACGGTCCCGCGCGCCATCGGTCCGATGGCGGACGAGGCCGCGCCCTTCGCCTGGGCGACGGCGTCGGGGATATCCTTCGGTCCCTGGCAGCACCCGGCCAGGAAGACGCCTTCGACGGCCGTGTCGACCGGCCGGAGTTTCGGGTGCGCCTCCATGAGGAAGCCGTCCGACGAGCGGGAGAGTTTGAGGAGCTTCACGATATCGCTCGTCTCGTCCCTTGGCGTGAGCCCGGTCGCGAGCACGACGAGGTCGGCCTCGATCTCCATCGGCTCACCGATGAGCGTGTCCTCCCCGCGCACGACGAGTCTATCACCCTGCTTGTAGATCTCGGAGACGCTCCCGCGCCTGTAGATGACGCTCTCCTTGCGCACACGGTCGTAGAACTCCTCGAAGCCCTTACCGAACGCTCGGATGTCCATATAGAAGATGGTGATGTTGGTCTTGGGGAGCTTCTCGCGGATGAGGTGCGCCTGCTTCGCGGTATACATGCAGCAGACCCTGGAGCAGTACGGATTGCCGACCGTCTCGTCACGGGAGCCGACGCACTGGATGAAGACGACGTCCTTGGGCTCCTTGCCTCCCACCACGATCGCGCCCTCGGTCGGGCCCGACGCGGAGCAGAGCCGCTCCATCTCCAACCCTGTGATCACGTTTTCGTAGGCAGCGTAGCCGAGCTCAGGCTTGAGATTGGGATCGAACTCATCGTAACCCGTGGCAACGACGACCGTTCCGACGTCGAACTCGACGAACTCGTCCTCGAGCGAGTAGTCGATAGCGTTCACCGTGCAGATCTTGGCGCACACGCCGCACTTTCCGTTCTGCGTGAAGTACAGGCACGTCTCCCTGTCGATGACGGGCTCGCTCGGCACGGCCTGTGGGAACGGCGTGTAGATCGACTTGCGCGTTCCCGCGCCCTCGTTGAACTCCGATGGGACCTTCGAGGGACACTTCTCAACGCAGTCGCCACAGCTCGTGCAAAGATGCCGGTCGACGCTCGTAGCCTTCCTGCGGACCTTGACGTGGAAGTTGCCGACGTAGCCTGTGATCTCCTCGATCTCGGAGTACGCTAGAAGATCGATGTTCGGATGACGCGCGACGTCCACCATCTTCGGCGTCAGGATGCACGCTGAACAGTCCAGGGTCGGGAACGTCTTGTCGAGTTGCGCCATGTGGCCGCCGATCGAAGGCTCGCGCTCCACGAGATGGACCTTGTAGCCCGCTTCCGCGATGTCGAGCGACGCCTGAATGCCTGCGATGCCGCCCCCGATGACGAGAGCCTCCGGAGTCACCTCGATCTCGCGCTCGGCGAGCGTCACAAGCCGCGACGCCCTGGCAACGGCCGCACGCACGAGGTCGGTGGCCTTCGCCGTCGCGTCGTCGCGGTCCTCGTGGATCCACGAGCACTGCTCGCGGATGTTCGCCATCTCGAAGAGGTAAGGGTTCATCCCGACCTCCGCCACCGCCGCCCTGAACGTCGGTTCGTGCATCCTCGGCGAACACGCCGCGACGACGACGCCTGTCAAGCCATGCTCTTTGATGTCAGCCTTGATCAGGTTCTGCCCCGGATCCGAGCACATGTACTCGTACGTCTTGGCGACGACGACGCCTGGTAACTCGGACGCCATCGCAGCGACCTTAGCGACGTCTACCGTGCGCGCGATGTTGATGCCGCAGTGGCAGACGTACACGCCCAGCCGCTGCTCACCAGCTTCTTGTGTCTGCTTGTCCTGGTCCACGCTATCTCTCCGGTGGAGATGGAACCGCGCCGCACGCGGAGTCCTCCTGTGTTCCTTCGAGCGTCGCCTGTCCTTGCTTCGAGCGCCGTCCGTGCTCCCTCGAGCGTCGCCTGTCCTTCCCCCGGGCGTCGCGCCCGCCCCGCACTACGCGCGAAGCTCTCCGATCTTCTCCTTGAGCGCGGGCACGACCTTGAAGAGGTCGCCGACGATACCGTAGTCAGCCTCCGAGAAAATCGGGGCCTTCGGGTCTTTGTTGATCGCGACGATCGTGTCCGCCGCCTTCATTCCGCTCATGTGCTGGAACTGACCACTGATGCCTATCGCTATGTAGAGCTTGGGCTTCACGGTCTTGCCCGAAGAGCCGACCTGCCTGTCCTTGGCGAGCCAGCCGGCGTCGACCACGGGACGCGAGCACGCCACGACGCCGCCGAGCATCTCTGCCAGTTCCTCGACCATCGGGACGTTGTCTTCCTCGCGGATGCCGCGCCCGATGGAGATGATGACGTCCGCCTTCGTGATATCGACGTCGCCGACGGCCGCCTCGATGTACTCGAGGAACTTGCGTATCGCGGGTTCCTCGGGGACCGCCGTGTCGAGCTCTGTAACCTTCCCGCCGCGGGAGGCCTCTTCAACCGGGAACGCGGACGCGCGCATCGTAACGAGGATGGTCGAAGCCTCAGCGAACGCGACCGTCGCATTGATCTTGCCCTCGTAGATCGAGCGCGTGGCCTTGAGCGCGTCGCCGTCATACGTGAGGTCGACGCAGTCGCTCGCGAGCGGAAGCCCGAGCTCGACGGCGAGGCTCGGCGCCAAGTCGACGCCGAACGCCGTGTGCCCGATCATGACGAGAGAGGGCTCGCGCGACTTCAGGATGTCCGCGAGCACCGGCTGATAGACAGCCGAGTTGAAGTTCGTGAGTCCGCCGTGGTCGAGAACGAGCACGGTGTCGGCGTGGTTCTTCAGGGTCTCGGGGGGGGAGCCGCCGCCACCGCCCACCCGAAACGCGCTCACGCCCCCAACCCCCCCCACCCCCAGCCGCCCCGCC
>JAUWRQ010000119.1 GCA_030610515.1 Candidatus Eiseniibacteriota bacterium
CGAGACATGTGCCTTCTCCGTCCTCACAACAGAGCAGCTCGACCTCATCCGGATATTCCTGCGCTCCCGCGGCAACATCAAGGAGGTCGAACGTGAACTTGGCATCTCCTACCCCACTGTGAGGGCGCGACTGGACGCTATCGTGAGAGCCTTGGGATTTCAGCCGGAGCCCGAGGTCCCGAGGGAGCTCAGGGACGAACTCTTGGCCAAGCTAGAGGCAGGAGAGATCAATGCAGACGAGTTCCTACATAAGCTGGATGAGGCGGCCGCTTAGCACCGCCGTCTGCCCGACCCCGGACATCTGGCCGGAGGTTCCCTACCGTCCCCAGGACGGGCGCCGCGGGAGGCCGGGGGACAGCCGCAAGCGAGACGCCCGAGCTCAGGCACCGACGACCTCGAAGGAGGAGTTCATGAACGAGGAGAAGCTTCGCATTCTGAAGATGCTCGAGGACGGAAAGGTGAGCGCCGAGGAGGCCGCCCGCCTCATGGAGGCGCTCGACAAGAGCGAGTCCCGTCCGAAGGAAAGCGACATCAAGAGGAAGTGGCTGCACATCCGCGTGCAGGAGCACGGGCGTGACACCGTGAACATGAAGGTCCCGCTCGCCCTTCTCAAATTCGGATTCAAGTTCGCGCCTCAGGCCGCGCGGCATCATGCCATGAGGGCGCATGGGCGCGCGGAGAGAGCCCGCGACAGGGCTCAGCGCGAGCGGGAGAAGGCCCTCCGGAGGGCGGAGCGAACCGCTGAGCGGATGAGGCGGAAGCTCGAAGGCAAGCTCGGCGAGCACCCGGGCCTGAACATCGACGACATCGTGAACCAGGCGGTCAGGGAGAGCATGCAGGAGGCTGAACAGGCCATCCAGGAGGGTCTTGAGGAGGCTGAGGAAGCACTTGGGGAGCACGCCCGCAACGGTTTCGGGATGTTCGCGGGCAAGGACTTCGACCTCGACCTGGACAAGATCCTCGAGATGGCTCAGAGCGAGGGCTTCGACGGGAGAATTCTGGACATCTACGACGAGGACGACGACGAGCACGTCACGATCAACCTGGAGTAGCTCCCGTCGCTGAGAAACGAAAAGGGCCCGTGACTCACTCGGTCACGGGCCCTCTCCTGGTCACCTGCGAAACCTCGCACACCTGGGCGGACTAGAAGCCTCAGGTTCTTCCGCTTGGACCGCAGCTCGGCTGCGACGATGCGCCGCCGACCTTCGCTGCGAAGACCGAGATCCCTCGTTCGACTCCCCCACTACCGCACTTGGGGCAGTCTCTCGGTTTGTCCCGGTCGGCTACGGTCTCGAGTTCTTCGAACTCGTGGCCGCACTTCTTGCAGCGGTACTCGAAGATCGGCATCTTTCGCGCCTCGCTTTGCCTGGCTCTCCAACCTCACGCGGGAGGACGTGAACTTCGGTTGCAGGGCTTTGATGCATTCCGGGACATTCGGATTCGCGATCTCTGAGTCTTCGCTCAGGCCGGACCTGCGGCTGGACCTACCCCCGCCTGAAGAGCCCCCTACGCGGGACCGTCGTGTCCTCCCCCTCCCACTCGAGCAGGTCCCAGTCGTCCTCGAAGAGTGACTGGATCTCAGCGTTCGTGTACGGCCGGAAGAGCATGCCGATCCTGCGGCCCCCGAAGTACTGGTGCGTTCCGTCCGGCAGAATCCGCGCTTCCGAGTCAGGGTCGTCGCTCTTGTCCTCGTCGAACGAGACGAGAAGGATGGCCCCCGGCCTCGCTACGCGCGTGAGTTCCTCAGAGAGTTCCCTCGCCCAATCGAGCGTCACGTGGTCGAGACAGCTCCACGCCAGGATTCCGTCCATCGAGCGATTGGCGAGCTCGATCTCGTGTCCGTCGTAGCCCACGGACTTGAGCGTCAAATCACGAACCTCGGCCTGCTCCTCGCAGTAGCGCACGCCCGCGTCGGCCACGTCACACACGTAGACGTCGTGCCCCTTCGTTGCCAGCGCGAGCGCGTTCCTACCGAGCCCGCATCCGAAGTCGAGCACCGTCGCCCCGCTCGACAGGCGATCGAGGAAGCTGCCCGCGAGCGGCTGCCCTCCATCGAAGACGGACTCAACCCACTTGTCCGGAATGCCGTCGCGGAGCACGTCCGAGATGCATCGTTTCCAGAACGCTCCCGAATCCAGTCGCTCGTCCGACATTCAGAGGCCTCCACGACTGCCAGCGAGGAACCGGCCACCGGGCTTGCTCGCCATCGCGAAATCTCCCGGCCCCGTCCCAGCGCTCCGGACGGCCTCGGCCCCGAACTCCCAGCTCATCTCCTCGAACGACGTGACCAGCTCGTCGAGCCTCCCATCCTCCGCGGCAGCATCGAAGAAGCGACGGAGATCGGGAAGCCGATGGTCGAAGTGACGGATATGCTCGAACCCGATCTGAAGCAGAGCCCTGTCCAGGCCATCGCTCGTCAGGTGTCGAAGCTCGAAGTAGCGCGCGCCTGCGAGAATCGGTCGCAGCCTCTCGAAGAAGCCCACACCGAGTGCGTCAGGCCGCGATGGAGCCTCCGAGAGGTCGGCCAGGTTTTCGAGCCGAATCGCATCCCGCTCAAGAGACAGGAGAAGCCCCTCCAGCTCCGCGTCCTTCCGCAGCAGCGCGTCATCCAGAAAGAGTCCGTACTTCGCTTCCCGCGGGGGCTCCTTCGAACGCGCCTGGTAGAAGAGCACCGGCGGCCCACCTGCGAACTCGACCCAGAGCTCCTCGTCACCAACGCTTCCCGGGAAGTACGCCCCGTAGTCCTCGAACACCATCGCGAGCGACCCGCCGGGCTTGAGCACCCGGAAGACTTCGCGGAGCGCACGCTCGGGGTCTTCCGTCTGCTCTATGGAGGACGCCGCGGTGACGCCCCCGAAGCTTCCGTCCTCGAAGTCGAGCGACTGAGCGTCCATTTCCAGAAATTCGACGTTTCTGATGTGGAGCTTCTCCGCGTTCTCGCGCTGGACGCGAACCCGCCGTGGGGACGGGTCGATCCCCACGATGCGCTCGAAGCGGTGCGCCATCCTGAGAGATGGCCAACCGTCGCCCGGGCCGATATCGAGAACTCTCTCTGCGCCTCGCACGGCCTCGGTGAACGCGGCTACGAGCGCGGTGTCGTGCCAGTGGCTGCGCCTTGAGTAGTCGAGCGGCACGTAGATGACGGGCAGGCAGCCGCCGGACTGCGACTCCATCCGCTCGTAGGCGAGGTCTGCGGTTGTGGATGGTTCGGGCGACAGCTCCGAGAGAATCCATCGCTCGATGTCGGTTCGGACGGGGTCGATGTCAGATGGCACGTTCCTGACTCCAGGGAAGCTGCCTCAACGACAAGATGAGGACCGATACGCGGTCCCCATCTTATCGCGCCAGCCGCGGCGAGTCCAGCAGCGCTGCCCGCAGAGAGGGTGCCCCTCTACTTGAACTCCTCGAGCTGTCTGACAGCGCCACTCACCTCAGAAGGACAGTCTTCCGCGTTGCCGCGCCGCCTTCTGACTCCGCCACTACGAAGTAGACCCCGCTCGTTACGGGATTCCCGTCATCAGCCGTCCCGTCCCAGTCGATCGAGCGGCGACCGGCATCGATCCACCCCTCGAACAGCGACCTTACTAGCCGGCCCGCCACGTCGAAGACGCGGATGCGAACCCGTCTTGGTGCGTCCGCAGAGAGCCACACCGTGGCGTTCGGGCGCCACGGATTCGGGTGGACGGACACGCCCAGCCCACTCGAGCCCTCAGGAACCGACGTGCCCGGTTTGTCGGCAGGCCTCTGGAAGTAGAGCATGATGTTCTCCATGAGATCGACTCGGTCCTGGATGCCCTCCGTGTAGTACCCCCCCGGGCAGAACCGACTCCATCATGAACATGACTCCGAACCCCAGGTTGACCGCCTGGTAGCCCAGAGTCGGGTGTGTGTATGCCACTCCGGCGGCCGCTGAGGAGCCGTATTGGACGGCCAGCTCTGCGCCTACCGTCCCCGCAACTGGCCCAAGCTTGTCGTACTGATACTGGTAGTCGAAGCCGCTGTGCAATGGACACTGCCCGTCGTCGTACGTCATGAAGTCGTGACCGCCGGCGGCGTCACGAACCGTGAGCTGGCCTGGACCCACGCGACCAAGGAACTCGGTAGCCATCCACCCCGAGTAGAAGTCTAGCGTGTCTCCCTCGAAGTCAATGAACATCCCCACGCCGTTGCCGGTGATGACCAGGTTCCGCTCCTTGCCTTCGCCCGCCATCGCAAGCCAGTCGATGAGCTGCACCTGGTCCGAACGCTTCAGAGAGTAGTCCCAGATGTAGCCGAAGAACCACACCTGGGTGTCGTAGTACTTCATGCCCGAGGTGTCGGGGCCGTCACCGTGATATGTCGGCGAGTTGGAGACCCAGACGTGATAGAGGTCGTAGGTGTAGCCGAGCACGTCCATCGCCTCGCGTATGTAGTACTCGTAGAGGTGCGAGTACATCTCGTCACCGCCGGGGCTGCTCCTGCCGTGCTTGTCCACGAGGAGCATGCACGGGTTGCCGATACTCCCGTTGATCGGCAGAACGGAGAACTCGAACGTCTCCGCCGGTGCGTCTTCGGGACAGAGGTCAGCCTCGCCTGTGCTGTCGACGCACGAGTAGTAGTAGTGAATCTCGACCCCAGGTTGGACCTGGCTCACGGGCGCTGCCGCGACCCACCAATCGCTCCCCGGTTCCTCGCGCGTCATTGGATACTCGTCCCAGGTAGTCCCACCGTCATTCGTGGCATGGAGACTCGCCGAGGCGATGCCGTCTGCGTCGATGATCCTCATCCTGGCCGTCTGCGTCTGCGCATCGTCTGCGTGAAACGTGTCGTGGAAGTTGGTCCACATGTCCGTGTTCCACTGCGCGCGGGCAGAAGCCGGCGGCGCACCAACGCAGACGAAGAGCAGAGACACCAGGAGAACGCGCAGCAGGGCCGGCGCCACGTCGCGGGCATCGCTTTGCCCGCTGTCAATCGCCATGCTGCGCTCCGTACTGCCCGACAGGAAGCGCGTCATCTGCTCACCTCCCTACTTGATAAGCACGGTCTTCCGGCTCGCGGTGGAACCTCCCGCCTCGAGCTGAATGAAGTAGACGCCGCTAGCGACACGATCACCGCCGTCGGTCGTTCCGTCCCACGTGACTCGGGCGGCGCCGGGTCCAGCGGGAGCGTCGAGGAGCGTCGCGACCACGCGGCCTGAGGGGTTCACGATGCGAATGGTCGTGTGTGTACGATGCGCCAGCGTGTACTCGACCGTCGTCGAGGGATTGAAGGGGTTCGGATAGACG
>JAUWRQ010000314.1 GCA_030610515.1 Candidatus Eiseniibacteriota bacterium
CGAACGGGGGCTCCTCTTCCTGCTCCCCGGCGTCCCCTCGGAGATGCGCGCGATGCTCGAGGGCTACGTGGTTCCCTTCCTCGAGGGGCGTGGACTCAGGCAAGAGGGCGAAGAGCGGCTCCTCAGAACGACAGGTCTTCCGGAATCGGCGCTCGCCGAGATCGTCGACCCGCTCGTGAAGCGTCTCGCACGCACGGAGGTCTCATACCTTCCTTCGCTTCACGGGGTGAACGTGAGGCTCCTGTGCACGGGGGCGGGCGCCCGCGACGCCTCACGCACGGCCGACCGCTCTGCGGAGCGCGTCGCCGACGCCCTGGGATCCTACGTCTACGCCAGAGACGACCAGTCACTGGAGGAGGTCGTCGGTTACCTGCTCACGATGGAGCGCAGAACCGTGGCCGTCGCGGAGTCATGCACCGGCGGGCTCGTGGGGTGGAGGCTCACCGCGGTGCCCGGGAGCTCGGACTACGTGAAGGGCGGAGTCGTGGCCTACTCCGACGATCTCAAGAAGCGGATGCTCGGCGTGCGAGCCGGCACGCTTCGGACACACGGGGCGGTTTCGCGTGAGGTCGTCGTCGAGATGGCGGAAGGCGCGCGCGCGAGGTGCAGGGCCGACCATGGCCTGGCCGGGACGGGCGTCGCGGGGCCCGGCGGGGGCACCGAGCAGAAGCCGGTGGGACTCGTCTGGACGGCGGTGTCGGGGACCGGACTCACGCGCGTCCGGCGTCTCATGCTCGGCGGACCACGTGAGGCCGTGCGAGCCAAGGCCGCTCAGGCGGCGCTGGAGCTCTTGAGGCGCACTCTCCTAGGCATCACCGAGGAGGACGACTGAGCGAGCCGGGGCTTCCCCGAGGCGCTGCTTGAACCCGGCGAACAGGCGACGTCCGACGTCCGGGAGGATCGTTGAGCGTGCGTGTCTTCATCGCTTTGGAGTTGTCGGACGCAGCCAGAGCGGGCATACTCGCCGTGATAGGGGAGTTCCGCCAGCGGGGTGTCCGCGCGAGCTGGTCGAGGACATCCACGATCCACCTGACGCTCCAGTTCCTGGGGGACGTCGAGGAGAGTGAACTCGAGAACGTGGTCGAAGCCGTGCGAAGCTGCGCGGCCGACGTTGCCCCGTTCCGGATGAGCATCGGAGGCCTGGGAGCGTTCCCTTCGCCGCGGCGACCGCGGGTTATCTGGGTCGGCGTGGATGCCCCCGATGAGTTGTACGAGCTTCAGGAGCGCATCGAGGGCGCGTTAACGGAGCTCGGGATCAAGCGCGAGAGAAGGCGTTTCCACCCTCACGTCACGCTGGGTCGCCTCCGCGACAGCACGGCCGATGTGGAGCGGCTGCTTGGGCAGCTGACGGCGCCGGTTGAGTCCACGCGTGTGGATTCGGTGAGAGTCATGAAGAGCACGCTCGCCAGCTCCGGCGCCATCCATGAGGTGGTCGCGGAGGTCGGGCTTGCAGGGAAGCGGCGATCCGCAGGTGACGCCTCATAGCACGACGATTCCCCGGATTGGAACTCTTGATTAGCCCCTGATCGGAGGGAAGGATGGCGCAGGACAAGGGAAAAGCAAAGGCTCTGGACCTTGCCGTGTCCCAGATCGAGAAGCAGTTCGGCAAGGGGTCCATCATGCGGCTCGGGGCCCAGGACGTGGACAAGGGGATAGAGACTATTCCAACGGGGTCGCTGTCACTGGACGTGGCGCTCGGGATCGGCGGGGTGCCCAGGGGCCGCGTGATCGAGGTCTACGGTCCCGAGGCATCGGGGAAGACGACACTGTCCCTCTCGATGGTGGCGAGTGCGCAGAAGCTCGGTGGCGTCGCCGCGTTCATTGACGCGGAGCACGCGCTCGACCCGGGCTACGCAAGGAACCTCGGGGTCGACACGGACAACCTCCTTATCTCGCAGCCCGACACGGGTGAGCAGGCGCTCGAGATCACCGAGATGCTGGTGAGGAGCGGCGCCGTCGACATCATCGTCATCGACTCCGTCGCGGCGCTCGTTCCGAGGGCCGAGATAGAGGGCGAGATGGGCGACTCGCACGTAGGCCTCCAGGCCCGGCTGATGTCGCAGGCGCTTCGGAAGCTCGCGGGATGCATCGCGCGCTCCAAGACGTGCGTCGTCTTCATCAACCAGATTCGCATGAAGATCGGCGTGATGTTCGGGAACCCAGAGACCACGAGTGGCGGCAGAGCGCTCAAGTTCTACGCGAGCGTCCGCCTGGACATTCGGCGCATCGGAGCCATCAAGGTGGGCGACTCGATCACCGGCAACCGAACCAAGGTGAAGGTCGTGAAGAACAAGGTGGCCCCGCCGTTCAGGATCGCTGAGTTCGACCTCCTCTACGGGAAGGGCATCTCGCTCGAGGGAGATCTCATCGACCTCGGCGTCGAGCACGGGCTCGTGACCCAGAAGGGAACCTGGTTCAGCTTCGGGGATCTTCAGCTCGGTCAGGGCCGCGAGAAGACGAGGACGTTCCTCATGGAGAACGAGAACGTCCGCGACAAGCTCGAACTGGCAATCAGGGAGGTCTCGGGGCTCGCGCCTGCGCCGCACGTGGAGAACCCGACCACCGGTTCCGGGGAGCCTGCGAACACCAACGAGAAGCCGGAGGCGGTCGCCGCGGGCCACCGGAAGCGCTGAATGCAAGAGGGCTACGCGAGCGGAGACACGAGGTGAGCGGCAAGATCACCGCCATCGAAAGGACGGTGGAGGGTTCCCCGCTCACGGTCTACGTCGA